>CAXIDD010000307.1:0-6611 GCA_964021975.1 uncultured Saprospirales bacterium
TGCGTCGACGTGCGCGCCGGGTGGTGGTTGACCACGATCAGCGAGTCGCCCGTCAATGAATCTGTCGTCTGGGCGGGAACCGATGATGGTAACCTACAAGTGACCAGAGATGGTGGTTTAAGTTGGACCAATGTCAAGGCTAATGTTCCTGGAGCCCCGGCCAATGCTTGGGTAAGTCGGGTAGAAGCCTCTCGTTTTCAGGAAGGGACTTGTTATGTTACCTTTGACAATCACCGCTACGACGATTTTAAGGCTTATGTGTATAAAACAAGCGATTTTGGGGCGACCTGGACGGAAATTAGTGAAGGCATCGATGATGGGTTTAGTACTTATGTGATTAAAGAAGATGTTGAGAAGCAAGGCCTTTTATTTGTTGGTACCGAGAATGCTGTTTACACTTCTTATAATGATGGGCAAAATTGGTTTCCTTTGATGAATAATATGCCCACGGTAGCGGTACACGATTTGGTGGTACATCCAAGAGATGGTGATTTGATCGCGGGCACCCATGGTCGTAGTTTATGGATCTTAGACGATATGGTGCCTTTGCGGCAAATGGAAGAAAGCATCCTGGGCAAAGATTTACACCTTTTCAGAAGTAAAAAAGGGACCAACTGGCGGAGTATTAATACGGGCCGTAAACAACCGGCTTTTATGTTTAGGGGACAAAATCCTCCGCGGGGAGCAGGCATCACTTTTTACCTAAAAGAGGATGCTGGAATTGATGCCCAAATTACCATTGAGAACATCGATGGTTCTTATCAAGCGACTATTACTACTCCTGCTGAAAAAGGACTGAATCGAACCCATTGGAACGGACGATTTGCGCCCAATGCCACGGATGTAAAAGCGTATGAACAACGTTTGCTAAAAGCCACAGAGACCCTTTCGAAAAAAACGCAGGATCCACTTTTACTAAAAGAACTGGACGGTTTACAAAAAGAAATCAAAGGTGAGACCAACCACCGCGTTTTAAATGAAATCCGTGGTAAAATGGTGGAGCAATTTGGCCCTTATGCCGAAGGTAAAATGACCTTTGGACCAAAACTAAATGGTTTTTCAGCTCCGGCAGGCCGCTATAAAGTTAAATTACAGGTCGGTGACCTCCAAACGGAAGGAGTACTCGAATGGCGCGATGATCCGATGATGAACGAACATGGTTGGAAGGAGTAGTTTAGTAGAAACTTCTTTCGTATTTTGCATCCGTCAACCTGTAGTTGACCAATTTAAAGCCGGAGGTGTTGGTTATGTTTTCAAGGCAAATGTATTTTGTTATACGATATAAAGAGAGCCGAAGGCGCGAAAAGTGTCCCTTTGAAGGGACCGACCTACTGACAACGCGCTACTTACTGACGATCAGGTGAAGCCTGATGTCAGCAGCGTGATCGTCAATAGTCGAGGGATGAAAAAGTACGAAGATTACTCAAAAATTGGTGCTTTTTCATCCCCAGTCCTCTGGACTCGCCCCTTCGAAGGGGCACTATATCGTCTCGCGCTTTCAGCTCTCGGCTTGAAAAGCTAAAATCTAAGCATCCTGCTTTTAAAAGAACACGTTTAACAAACAAAAAAAATGCAATCTAAAATATACCTTTTTATCGCCTTGCTTTGTTGCTTAAGCATTCAAATGAATGCCCAAGATTTAATGAAATATAGTGACGTTTTAAAACTCCCCGTAGATTCAGCGACAGTCCGACTCTCTTATGGTCCAGATACTTTTCAATTTGGTGATTTGCGGCTGCCCGAAAAGAAAGGCCCGCATAAAGTCGTGGTCATTATACACGGAGGTTGCTGGGTTTCGGCAATTGCAGACCTAAGCTTGATGGATGCCATGGCCACCCAATTGACCCGCGATGGCTACGCTACCTGGAATCTGGAATACCGCCGTATCGGCGATCCTGGTGGTGCTTGGCCCAATACTTTTCTGGATGTAGCAAAAGGCATCAATTATTTAAAAACCATTGCAGCCAAATATCAGCTGGACTTGGATCACGTCGTGGTCACTGGACATTCCGCGGGTGGGCATTTGACGCTATGGCAAGCCCTACAGCACCAATTACCAAGCGATAGTGAAATTTTCCTCAAAGATCCTTTACCCGTTTCTGGGGTCGTCAGTTTAGCAGGGATTGTTGATCCTTCCACTTATCTGTTGCGAGAAGGTCGGACTTGTGGTTCCAATGTAGACGAATTATTGGGTGGTCTGCCAGAAGAGGTACCCCACCGCTATCATGAAGCTGCGCCCATCAAACTATTACCAGCAGGTGTACGTACCGTTTTGATTACGGGCAAACAGGACAATACCGTCCCCATTAAACATGTAAAACCTTATTATCTCAAAGCCAAAGCTAGCGGTGAATGGGTCAAGAACATCGAGGTGGATAATGCCGCTCATTTTGAGGTAATTTCCCCTGGAAGCACCGCCTGGAAAGCAATAAGTAAATCTATTCGGAAGTTGAGTAAACGAGAGGCTGGGAAGGATTAAGCGCAGTAATAGACAAGGATTCTGGCTCATTCTAATACCTGGTTTAGCACTTACTAATAATCAATTCCCAAGTCATTGGTCCTAACCGTTTCTAATTTATCTTTAAGCTTTTGCTGAAACTCCTCCACAATGCTTGCGTATTTGGGATTGAGCGCTAAATTAGTATACTGTTTGGGGTCCTTTTCCATATCAAAAAGTTCTATTCCCGATTTTGCATCCTCATCATATTGGATATAAGCCCATTTATCCGTTCTAAGTAAAAAAGTTCTTCCCCCTTGTGAGACACAAAAAGCCATATCCCGTACTTCGTGTTCTGGATTGTCGAGCGTCTTTACCAGACTTTTTCCTTGAATAGCTTCAGGGTATTCTAAGCCTGCCAATTCTGCTATGGTTGGGTAGAGGTCCAGTAATTCCACAAAAGAATTACAAACTGCTGGTTTTTTGCCGGGTACTTTAATGATCAATGGTACTTGAGCCGACTCTTCGTGCAGGCTAACTTTCATCCAAAAATCATGCTCCCCCAAATGAAAACCGTGATCGGAGGTAAATATTACAATAGTATTATCTTCGAGTCCTTCCTCTTTTAAGGTTGCTAGTACTTTACCAACTTGAGCATCCATAAAGGAAACGGAAGCATAATAGGCCGCTACTGCTTTTTGCTGCTGCTCGATACTCATCTCTCCATTCACACTTGTGACGTAGTTAATACCTCTTTCGGGTATGTCATCCCAATCATTTTCAAGCTTTTTGGGGAGCATAATTTTTGCAAATGGATACGGATCAAAATAAGCACTGGGAGCAACAAAGGGTACATGAGGCCGAACCATCCCTACGGCAAGAAAAAACTTTTCGTCTTTGTGTTTTTTGATTAGTTCAGAAGCTTTTTCTGCAGTTTGGCCATCTGCATGTACCAAGTCATCTCCATCAGCTTTTACGATGGTCATCACATTCCCGCCTTTTCTTTCTATGGTTCCATCGGGGTTTCCTTGTACCAACTCGGCTTCGCCTTTAGTTTGCCATTCAGGGGCCTTGCTATTGTATTTTTCATTCCAGGAAGCAGGGTCATCCGTTCCATCGCTGCCTTTTTCAATATCAATGGGGATTCCCATATGATAAATTTTACTCACTCTGGCTGTGTAGTACTCATTTTCTTTAAAAAGTTGGGACCAAGTTTTGCGGTCATCCCCAATATTTTTGCGACCGCTTACATATCCAAAAGTAGTGGTCGCATGTGGATAATATCCACTCATAAAAGAAGCTCTCGATGGCCCGCATACTGGATACTGACAATAGGCTTTAGTGTAGCGTACACCTTCTGCGGCCAATTGGTCAATATTTGGCGTTTGACAGACTTTATTTCCATAAGAAGAAAGGGCTGTTGCTGTTAGATCATCAGAAATAATAAACAATACATTGTAGTCTTTTTTTGGCGAGCAGGAAAACATAGTTATTACTAAAAAAAAGAATAAGTATTTCATAGGTTTATGCTTGTGATAGATAGCGTTGGTGAAGTGATGAAATCAATTTAAGTAGCTAGCGTATTTCAATGTCATTTACTGCTGATCCGATAGGAATAATTTTCACTTTATTATCGGTATATAAAAACAGGACATCCCTGGTTTTTCCGATCAACTGCCCTTCCAAAACCTGCTCATTGGCAAATTTAACAGCAATGGTTTGGTTAAGATCAATATTGTTTTTCATGAAATTTCCATATCCGGTTGCGCCTTCGATGAGAGAATAAAAAAGGATTACACCAAACAGTATCCTTTTTAAGCCTTGGTACCAAAGCTTATTTCCTAAACCCAAATTTAAGATGGAATAAAATTTTGGGGTTTTCTTTTTTAAATAAAAGCCCATCCAAAATAAGGCGATTGGAATCAACAAAACCAGGAAAGAAACCATAACAATACGCACGTCTTGAAAGGGTGCAATGAGAAAATCAAATACATCTGCATATTCAAAAATATTAATCTTGAATGGTGCATATTTCTTATAATTAAAAAGCATACCAACGCCAATCATCAATAAATATAAGATGGTAAGGATGGTTTGGATTTCCTTCAGGATAAGTTCATATGCGTCTTTGATTAAGCCTTCTTTCATAGTGGTGTATTAGAATAAGTCTAAGAAGCTATTTGAATCTACCTGCAGTAAACAGGTTCAATACTTCGAATTTACCCAGCAAGTCCTTTTAACTATAACTTGCCCGTTTTTTTCTATATCTTTTCTCCAATATCTCTGCAAAAGCAACTTTGTCTGACCGTAAACTTTCCATTGCCGCTCCATCTTGGATGGTTGGATGGATACCTCTGAGATGTTGGTCGCTCCACAATGCTAATTCTACCAGAATGGGTGTCAGCGCTAAGCCCATATCCGTTAAGAGATAGAGGTTGGTCTTTTTGTTGTTGGGTAATTTAGACTTTGTAATTATACCGAATTCTTCCAGCATTTTGAGCTTGGTGGATAGGATATTGGTGGCGATGGCTTCATCACTTTCTATAAAATCTTTAAAGGTCTCCTTTCCTTCTATCAGCATCAACTTGACAATGACCAACATCCAACGATCTCCCAGAATATCTAAGGAGGAGGTAAAAGGACAATCACACCGAAATTTATTTCCCATGTTAATAAATCGTTAATTATTACTTGCACAATGCAATTAAAACAATTATTACTTGCATTATGCAAGTAATTTATATAATATTGCTTGCATAACAAAAGTAATAAATTTCCAAGTATGAGACCATTCTTTTCCATTTTACTATTTGCAGCATTCATCACCGCATGCAATTCAAGTAAACCGACCACCAATAATTATCCATCATCAAAATCATTAACAATGAGTAAAAAAGAAACCGTTGGCACTTTTTTGGGTGCCGTATTAAAAAACGAGCCCGCGACCATGCGGGAACTAGCCAATGCAGATTACATTCAGCATAATCCATTTATCCCAAGTGGCTTGGAGCCCTTTATCCAAATGCTACCCGTACTCCAAAAAAACGGAACCACCGCTGAAAACATCCGGATGTTTCAGGATGGTAATTATGTCTTTATGCACAACATTTGGAAAAATGCCCAGCCTTTCGGTGCGGAGGAGATGGTGTCTTTTGATATTATCCGCTTGGACGAGCAAGGTAAGGTCGCAGAACACTGGGACGCTATGACTGCCGTCGTAAAAGAGACCGCCAGCGGCAGGACACAAACGGATGGTCCTACCACGGCGGAAGATCTTGACCAAACAGCCGCGAATAAAGCAGTAGCAAAAGCCATGGTAGAAGACATCCTAATGGGTAAAAATCCTAGCAAAATAGCGGATTACATCAGTGCGGAGCAATACGATCAACACAATCCCGGGATCAAAGATGGCTTAAGTGGCATCATTGAAGCGGTAGAGTACCTGACCTCTCAGAACAATATGTTTCAATACACTAAAATTCACAAAGTTCTAGGAGAAGGCAACTTCGTACTTACCGTCAGCGAGGGCGTTTGGGGTGGTCAAGAACAAGTTTTTTATGATTTGTTGCGGTTCGAAAATGGCAAAGCCGTCGAGCATTGGGATGTCATTCAGGCAATTCCTACCGAGGGTTTGGCAAATGATAATGGGATGTTTGGGTTTTAGAAGCTATTTGAAAGACAAATTAGGACAAACGCATCAAAAATAATTTAGGGTATTCATTTCAGATTGATAACAGACTTTCAGTACCTTTTTTTGATGCATTTGCCTTGATAACGATTAAACCTCTTCAATCAACTGGATATTATTACCACAGGTATCGTTAAATATAGCTGCTATTACGGTCCCCATTTCTTTAGGTTCCAGGCTAAATTCTACGCCTAGTTTTTTTAGTCTTTCAAACTCTTCTTGAATGTTGTCCACATAAAATTGGGTATAAGGCATTCCCACCTTCATCAATTCATCTTGAAAAACTTTTGAGGGCTCGAAGTGAATGGGCGCCGGTTCGAGCAATATTTCTGGCCCTTCTGGATCCACTTTAGATACGACGGTTAACCAGCGATTGCCTCCACCTAGTGGCGTGTCTACTTTTTTAATAAATCCCAAAATATTGGTGTAGAAGTCTAAGGCTTTTTGTTGGTCCCTGACTGGAATGCTTACTATTTTAATTTTCAT
>CAXIDD010000308.1:0-6607 GCA_964021975.1 uncultured Saprospirales bacterium
AGGCTGCCAAAGAAAATTCAGGCCTGAAATTGTTGCAACCACTAGCGATCCGAACGATGGCTAAAGCGGAGTATTCAACGGATAATATTGGCCATTATGGCTTAGGGTTTGAGTTCTATTCACACTTCACTTCACCCATTAGACGATATTCTGATGTATTAGCACACCGTTTGCTTGAACTAAATTTAGATAAAAAGACTTTCATTAGTAATAAGGCTAAATTATCTGAACAGTGCCAGCATATTTCGCGGCAAGAGCGCAAGGCAATTGAAGCAGAAAGAGAGTCCATTAAGTACAAACAAGTCGAATTCATCGAAAAACACGTTGGAGAGACTTTTGATGGTATTATTTCTGGCTTTAGTGATCGAGGTATTTTTGTCGAGCTATTAGGAAACCATTGCGAAGGCATGGTGGCTTTTGACTCTATGAATGAAGCTTTTGAGTTAGCAGATTCGAGACTTTTTATTCGAGGAAAACGCACTCAATTAATTTATAAAATGGGGGATGCGCTTCGAGTAAAAATATTAGCAGCAGACTTAGTCCGCAGACGAATTGACATGGCTTGGGTTCGAGATAATGAAGCTTAGGAGTGACGAAAAATAAAGTTTCAATTTTTGTCATCCTAAAAAAAACGTTACAGATTAATTCATTAGTTTGACAATGGTAAGAAACAGATTACTTAAATTACCTAATCTTCAATTTTTATTGAGGCTTAGGTTGTCTTTGCAAAGATTTTTTATGCGCACCACTCTACGGTACCCAAGCCGTAGTAAGCTCGATATGATTATTGCCAAGTCTGAATCAATGCCTTTCAGTTATCAAGCCGTTGGTGCTACTAAAAAACACCCGCCTAAGGGCTATGATTTTGATCAAAATAAAAAACGTATTGGTCTGGGATTCTTTGCTTTTAAAACAGCTAAACAAGCTTATGAAGATTGGCAGATGTTTAATCTGGGATGGGTCAGGATCTACCGCAATAATACCAAAATAAAAACCGGTCAAAACGTGGTCGTTAGCTTCCGATTACTTGGGTTGTGGTGGCACAACACCTGTGAAATAGTCTACACCATAGATACTCCTACAAGTTTTGGTTTTGCTTATGGTACTAAATACCACGTAGAATCCGGTGAGGAGCTTTTCCTTTTGCGTATCGACGAGGAACAAACAGTTTGGTATGAAATTACTGCTTTTTCCCGCCCCAAATTTTGGTTAGCAAAATTATTTTATCCAATGTCACGCAAATTTCAACGTCAATTTGTCCGTCAATCCAGCGAACAAATGGAGGCTGCCATAAAATCCAAACATGGAAAAATCTAAGTTTATACCATCTTTAAGGTATACTTGGATAACCGGATTTTGGATTTGGTTGCTCTTTATTGTTCTAAAAGGAACCCCAAGTCCTCAACGTTTAGAATGGGTACAGCTTTTATTGGTTTTTGCACCACTGGTAGTCGTTCCTTTCGGTTTGCAACTTGGTTTTAAGTCCTCCAATCTTTATTTAGTAAAGCCCATCTATTCTTTTCCGGTCGCTTTGATGTTTACCTTAGCTTTTTATTTTGAACCTGGCTTATTGGCTGGAGCTTTGGCAGCAACTTGGCTAATTTATACTAGTACGCTTTTTTTACAAGCCTTCCAACATCGGAAAGTGCTGTCTATCTATCAATTAGCTAGTTTATTATTTTTAGTAGTTGGAGCAGCCTGGAGCCTAGCGGACCGGATGGCTTTTCAGCCGATGGGCTTTGATGCAGTAATCGTATTGCTAACTGGAGCTCATTTTCATTACGCTGGCTTTGCCTTGGTCCTCCTTTGTGAACTTCTGAAAGAAAGAAAACCTCATTTATTTAAAAATTGGATCGGCTTGCTTGTTTTAGCAGGTATACCAGCAGTAGCGCTGGGAATTACTGGGAGTCATTTCAACTGGCCAATCTGGGTAGAAACACTTGCAGGTTTAATTATGGCTGCTGGCGGACTCGGGCTTTCGGTGCTTCATCTAAAAGTTGCCACAAGTGATTGGCAGCATCTGATAAGTTGGTTGTTTATAGTTGGTGCTTTAGCTTTGTTTGTTGCGATGGTTCTGGCTGGTTTATATGCGCTGCGGGCCTACTTCCCACTGTCCTTTCTCTCTATTCCATGGATGTATGCCGTACATGGCAGTCTCAATACTTTTGGCACGAGCTTCTTACTGTTTTTAGCTTGGCACTTCCAAAAAAAAAGCCTGCCACTTCGTTAATTACAAAGCGGCAGGCATTATCATTTTGAAGGAAAACTTGTGATTATTCATCACTCGTTTGGTCATTTCTATTAACAAGACCCTAGCTAGCTGAAAAGTGCTGCCTGAGTTTTAATTTTTTAGATAATTCTTTTTCTTACCCCTACAAACAATCCTGTTGTTAAGAACCTTTGATCCAAAACATAACCATCCACCGTATAACTGCCTGGCCGCCATTTGGCGTAAGGCTCCAATAACACCTGGAAATTATCTTTCACTTGTAAGTAAATCCCCATGCTACCATAAAAACCTAGGCCTACTCGATTTTTAAAGGCTCTGTAAGAGTTAGGGTCAGAAGAAGAAAAAGAGACTGGTTCTTCTGAATTAGGCGAAACAAATTCTCCTTTCTGAGCACTGAGCATATTGATAAATGTTCCTCCATTAAAAGAGAAGGAAATTTTATCTCCTACGTATTCGTAGCCAATCAAAAGTGGAATATCTAATTCTGTATACCGGTTATTGACAATCCGATACGTACCAACCACTTGGATACTGGTATCTGCTCCAATGATAGAGCCATCTACATCATATTTAGTAGTAATGGTCAATTTCTCTTCCTCTCTAATTTTAAAGTTGAGTTGCTCATTAATAGCGGAGTAATTTAAGCCACTGCGTACGGCAAAACCAGATTCAGAGATGGTAGAAAGTCGCATCCCAACACTAACTCCATGCCGGAAGGTTTCGGTATTGTCTCTCAAGCGTGCGTACTCATCAAAATTAGGATCTTTTGCATCTAACTGTCGCATGACAAAATCCATCGAAGCCATCAGATCAACCGTTGTCAACCAAGATTTAGCTTCGAAGGCTGGAAAAGAAAGTTCCTCATCTCCGATTGGATTATCCACCAATAATAATGGTCCACTTAAAGGCTCTAGAAGCCAAAAAGGTAGGGTTGTTTTTTCTTGATCCGTAGCTTCAGCTACAGGGTTTTCTTTTGCAAGTGCATCGCTAGTATTTGATTCATTAGCTGTAGCAGCTGTATTGGAATCCGTTAAGGCTATTGCTTTTACAGAATTAGTAGTCTGCTTACGGCTATCTTGAATAGCTATCTTTGAGTTTGAATTAAGGCCATCAACTGAATTGGTATTTTGGGTCCCTTGAGCATCAGTAATTGTTGAAGCAGCTAATTTTTCTTGATTAGACGGCTTAGTCCTTGTGGAAGCAGCTGTTGAAATTACATTCTTTGGGTTTGAAAGTGCTTGTTCTTCAAGGCCAGCTAGATTTGAAACTTGTGAGGAGGAACTTGTTTGAGCAACGGCAGCAGGCTCTGCTATCGTTCTTGGGATAGGGAAACTATCCAATTCCACGGTCGTATTTCCCCCGATATTATTACCAAAGTAAGCCCAACCAATGCCAGTCAGCATCAGTAAGGGCAATAACCATAACCAAAGTAGTCCTTTTTGCTTGCGCTTAGGCGGCTCTGGAATGGCAGCTTCTGCAATGTTATCCCATAGATGCATCGGGGCTTCCAGACTAAAGTCCTTTAGCCGATCCTGAAACAAATCATCTATTGGTTCTCGTTTTTTCACACAGCTATTTTTTGCGTTTTAAGGATCATCTCCTGTAATAGTTTACGGGCTTTAACCAATTGGGATCTTGACGTGCTCTCTCCAATGTCCAGGAGGTCGGCAATTTCCTTATGGCTGTAGCCTTCAATGGCATAGAGGTTAAAAACCAATCGATAGCCATCTGGTAGACTTGCTACCATTTTCAACAATTCTGCTTCGCCTAAGTCACTGTAGACATTGGGTAAAGCTCCCGTATCTTTCTCATCTTCAATACCAATTTGCTCATTGGTAAAACTTTTTTTATCAATATTTTTCAGTGCTGTATTTACTACAATCCTTCTGATCCAACCTTCGAAGGATCCTTTATGCTGAAATTTATTGATGTACCGAAAGACCTTGATAAAAGCATCTTGCAACATATCTTCCGCTTCCATTCGATGACGAGCATAACGTAAACAGACCACCAGCATCTTTCCGGCGTACAACCGAAAAACAGCTTCCTGGCACTTTCGTTCTCCACGGATACAGCCTTGGATGAGGTCTTGTTCTGTCACTTCAAATCATTGTGAAAACGGCTCTTCTATAGAAGAGAGCCTTTATCATTAAAAAACGCTGCTTGCTGAACTAGATTTTTTGATAAATTGTTGTTGAGCATAATTGATTTAACCAAAAGTGTAAAATCAAAGACCATGATTTAGCAGCAGCAACATCAGCGCACTAGTTGTATGAGGGTGTTGAAAGCCACCAGATTGAAGTTTCTGTTTTACTTGCGCTGGCTCAAGTAGCAATGGTTCTGTCCATTCTCCATCATCCATATCGGTGGGATCTGTCAAGTGAATATCTCTGGCGATCCAATGATGAATGTAACTATCCATAAAGACAGGATTGGAAGGCACTTTCCCGAGGTAAGTCCAATTTTGACTTGAATATCCAGTTTCTTCTCTTAATTCCCGTTCAGCAGCTTGGCGGGAATCTTCTCCATCATCTACAATACCTCCTGGTAACTCCGTAGTCTCTGCTCGAATACCAAAGCGAAATTGACGTACAAAAAGTAAGCGTCCATCTGGTAAAACAGGCACTACATTCGTAGAGTCATTACCCGTTAGAATGATCATCCGTTCGACGGAATCATTGCGTGGGTTTTGTAAATAATCAAACCGAGCTTGAAAAAGCTTAAGGTCCGGTCCTGACTCGGACCGGACTATTTTCCAGGAGGGTAATTCCTTCATTTTCTACTTTATTCTTCGATAATCGCATCGTCGATGACATCATCGCCATCTCCGTCTAAATCCTCAAACCCATGGGTTTTACCCGTATTTCCGATTTGTTTAGGCGCATCACTTTTGGTGATCTTGATATCTCCTTCGTTACCATAATCTCCATCTGCATATCTTTTCGCCTTTTCAAAGAAACTATCCGTGCCTTCTAAAGTACTTTTCTTGGCATCTTCAAGGCTATCCATAAAGTCTCTGCCTTTTTCTTTGGATCTTGCTTCTATCTTTTCGCCCATTTCTCTGGCTTTATCTAGCATAGACTCCATAGAAGACTCTTTTTCAGCTTTTTCTTTAGCCGCAGCTTCCTGCGCTTTTTCTACTAGTTCATTGGTTTTACTTTTGGCTTGTTCCCATAGTCCGCCGCCTTTTTCAGCGACCTGCTCTCCTATTTTCTCTCCGGCCTCACTTAATTTATCAAATAAGTCTCCACCTTTATCTAGGATTTTATTTCCCGCCTTGGCTCCTGCATCCAGTACTCGGTCTCCAAGTTGCTCGATAGCACTTGGTCCCTTAGGCGTAGTGGGTATTGCTTCTTCTACATCAGGAATCAGGTCGGCAGTTTCCTCAGCAGTTTCCATACTGGAAAAATCCAAGGCTTCTGGCTCTACTTTTGGTTTAGGCGGTTGTTCGGGCACTAATTCGTCTTCGGCAGGATTAGATTCTCCTGTTGCTTTTTCGAACAGTGCTTCCGCTCCGTCTACTGCTTTTTGAGTATACTCTTCTGCCTTATGCCTGATTTGACCACCAACATCGGCTGCTTTTTCTAAAGCATCTTCCGCTTTATCTTTGGCAATATCAAAAAAGTCTTCTGCTCTCTCCTTTATATCTCCACCTATATCTCCAGCTTTATCCACTGCATCTTTCATAAGCTTTTCGGATTTATCCCTTAGCTCACTTCCAGCTTCTTTTCCAGATTCGACCACTTTATTCGTAGCAGATTTGGCAACCGATTTGGCACCAAAAAGCAATTTTTTCATGTCATTTAAAATACCCATGGTTTTCTATATTTTAGTTTATTGTTAATTTAGTTTTAAAAAAGGGAAAGAAAAGAAAATTTCGACTAAAACCCTCCCTCGTCTTTTATATTCAAATATTTTTCAATTTCATATTCGACAAACAAGGCTTGATTCTCACCTACCAGGCCTTTAACAATTGGAAAATCTTGTGCCCTGCCTTGCACCCTAGCTTTCACTCGATAAGCATAATTGGGCTGATTATTGGTTGTACTTTGCACGTATTGTTCTACGTATAACTGCTCTAAGTCCGCTGAACGAATATAATGGTTCTTATGAAAAGGCAAATTTACCGGTTTGCTGACCACTGTGACCCCTGTTTTACTTACATCAATTTTGGTAGAGTTCATAAAAAGAGCAAGGGTATACACTAAAAATCCAATTCCAATTAAGAAATGGGCACTAATCATTAAGGCTAGCGTCCAATCGTTGGAAACAATGGCAATAACGACAAATGGTATTGTCAATATATTCCAAAACACGGTAAAAATAACAAAGAAAGAACGATGTCTGGTTTGGCGCCAGCTAATGGAAATCTGCATT
>CAXIDD010000309.1:0-6549 GCA_964021975.1 uncultured Saprospirales bacterium
ATTTCTGCCGAAGCTTTGCTCAACCCTGGCATGGATATCCTAGTCAAAAAAACCATGGCTGATGTCGCTTTAAATACAGCTAAATCTGCTGGAGCTACCTACGCCGATGCAAGAATCGGACGTTATTTAAACCAATTTATATTCACCCGAGAGGACAAAGTTCAAAGTGTTAGGAACACCGAGTCCTTTGGTATAGGCATTCGGGTGATTGCCAATGGAACATGGGGATTTGCCTCCACAAATACCGTTACCGAAGATGGCATTAGAGCAGCAACCTTACAAGCTGTTGCCATTGCAAAAGCCAATTCAAGAATTCAGAAGGATCCCGTTAAATTGGCTCCGGTGGCATCACATGGAGAAGTATCCTGGAAAACTCCTATTAAAAAGGATTTTAAAGAAGTACCTGTTTCCGAAAAGGTAGATCTATTATTGTCTGCCAACGCAGCGGCCATGAATAATGGAGCTAATTTTGTGAATTCAGCCTTATTTATGGTGAATGAACAAAAGTATTTCGCCTCCACCGAAGGCTCTTATATAGATCAAGACATTCATAGGATTTGGCCAACTTTTGGCGTTACCGCTATTGACCCAAAGGCCGGTAGATTTAAGTCTCGTCAAGCACTGAGTGCTCCGATGGGCATGGGATACGAATATATGGACGGACTTGATTCTGAAAAAATTGCGGGTCCTGCGGGCTTACAATTGTACAGAAATAGTTATGACATTATAGAAGATGCAACTGCCGCTGCCAAACAAGCCAAAGAAAAATTAAGTGCCAAATCTGTAGATGCTGGTAAATACGATCTAGTATTAGAGCCCAACCACCTTGGACTAACCATTCATGAATCCGTAGGACACCCCCTAGAGTTGGATCGGGTACTAGGATATGAGGCCAATTATGCTGGAACAAGTTTTGCTACCCTTGAAAAGCTCAAATCAAAAAGCTTCAAATATGGAAGTGATATCGTGAATCTGGTAGCAGATAAAACCTATCCAGGATCATTGGGTAATGTTGGTTATGATGATGAAGGGGTAAAAACTAAGAAATGGGATTTGGTCCGCAATGGAATTCTAACAAATTTCCAAGCCATCAGGGATCAAGCTCATATGCTTGGTGAAGATGAATCTCACGGATGTTGCTATGCCCAAAGTTGGAATGATGTCCAATTCCAGAGAATGCCAAATGTCTCTTTAGAAGCTGGTACTGAAAAGTATTCGATTGACGACATGGTAAAAGATGTTGACAAAGGGATTTATATTGCAGGAAGAGGCTCTTATTCCATCGATCAGCAACGGTACAATTTCCAGTTTGGTGGCACCTTATTTTATGAAATTAAAGATGGGAAAATAGCTGGAATGTTAGATGATGTAGCCTATCAATCTAATACGCAAGAATTTTGGAACTCTTGTACTAAAATTTGTGACAAAGATGATTACCGAACTTTTGGATCCTTTTTCGATGGGAAAGGACAACCTTCACAGGTAAGTGCGGTGTCACACGGCAGTTCTACTGCTCGATTTGATGGTGTAAAAGTAATCAACACCGGACGATCTATCTAATTTTTCATACGCCTACAAATAATAAAATACAATGGCAATATATACAAAAGAAGAAGCTCGGAAAATATTGGAAAAAGCATTGAGCTTTTCCACTGCCGATGCTTGTACAATAAATTTAAGTGGCAGTGATAGTGGTAACATTCGTTATGCACGAAATACCGTATCAACCTCTGGCCAAAGATCTAATCAGACATTAGCTGTACAGTCTAATTTTGGTCTAAAATCAGGTTCATCAACCATTGATGAGTTTGATGATGCTTCTCTTGAAAAAGTAGTAAGAAGATCAGAAGAACTGGCGCGGCTCTCTCCTGAGAATCCAGAATTCATGCCTCCACTAGGGCCACAAGATTATGATGATTCCATCACTTTTAGTGAAGCAACAGCCAAAATCACACCAGAATATCGGGCAAAAGTAGCCGAAAGCAGTATTAATCCTGCAGCGGCTAAAGATGTTACGGCAGCTGGCTTTTTTAATAACGCTGCTAGTTTTAACGCCATGATCAATTCCAATGGCCTCTTTGCTTACAACCAGTCTACCAATATGGACTTTACAGTTACCATGCGTACCAACGATGGTACAGGTTCTGGTTGGGTAACGAGAGATTTTAATGATGTATCTAAATTTGATGCAGCAGAAGCTTCTAATGCAGCCATTAGTAAGGCTCTGATGTCTAGAGAAGCAAAAGCTATCGAACCAGGAAAGTACACGGTAATCCTAGAGCCAGCTGCTTCCATTGGCCTTTTAGGCAATATGTTTGGATCTTTTGATGCTCGAACGGCAGACGAAGGGCGGAGTTTCATGTCTAAAGAAGGTGGTGGTACTAAATTAGGAGAAAAAATTGTTGACGAACGTGTCAATGCTTATTCTGATCCCCTAAACCCCGATGTTCCAGGTGCTACATGGAATGGTGAGGGTCAACCTCTGAAAAGAATGAATTGGATCGAAAATGGTGTTGTAAAAAACCTAGCCTACAGCCGATATTGGGCCAAAGAAAAAGGGGTAGATCCAGTTCCGTTTCCATCAAATGTAATCATGGAAGGTGGTGATGCTTCCTTAGAAGACCTTATTAAAAGTACTAAAAAAGGAATCTTGGTCACCAGATTATGGTACATCAGAGGGGTAGATCCTCAAACCTTATTGTATACCGGTCTTACCCGAGATGGTACTTTTTATATTGAAAATGGAAGAATAAAGCACCCTATCAAAAACTTTAGATTCAATGAGAGTCCAATAATTATGTTGAACAACCTTGAAACACTTGGTCAACAGGTCAGAATTGATGGCAATCTAATTCCTTATATGAAAATAAGAGAGTTTACGTTTACCAGCTTGTCTGATGCTGTATAACAATTAGGGCCAAAAAAATGCTGATTGCTTTGATTAGGAATGATCATTGCAATCAGTTTTTTTATTTAAAATGCTGATCACAAAACTGAGCGAACTGTGTAAATATTTCTTTAATTCAAAAATTCTTAAGCGCTGGCTACCATAGGTCGCCACGAGCATTCAAGATTACACATTGCACTGAGATGAATAAATTGGATCGATGGCAGTAAACAATAAATTTTTTTTCACCAGATTACAATATGAATCTGGAGATTGGGATGTAGATCAAAGAATGCCTTCAAATCTCTTATATTCTTTAGTAGAGTATACGACCTTAGAAGTCGATACTCAAGAAAAAATTACACCACTAAGTAGTGATGATATTTTCCAAAGTCCATTTTGTTATCTGTCAGGTCACAAATTGGTGCAATTTACCAAGAGAGAAAGGGAGAACTTTAAAAAGTACATCAACAACGGCGGTTTTGTGTTTGTAGATGATTGTAACCATGACATTGATGGTTTGTTTGCCAAATCTTTCGAACGACAAATAGCCGAAATATTTGGACCTAATGCCCTGAAAAAAATCCCTAATAACCACGAAATCTATAATATCTTCTTCGAATTTGAAGATGGCCCACCAACTACTTCACAAGAATTGAATGGATGGGGAGATGATATTGTACACGATTATTTAAAGGCAATCGAAATCAATGGAAGAATAGGATTGCTTTACAGCAACAAAGATTATGGCTGTGAGTGGGACTATGATTTTAGAAATAAACGTTGGAACAAAATAGATGATACCAGGTTTGGAGTGAATATCATTATGTACGCATTGACTTCATAAGAACTTGTTTTAAAATACCTAGTAAATGGATACCAGTTTAGCAAACATTGAACAAGAAGTTAAAGATCTAACGCATAAACTTGACCAGCTCAAAAAAGAAATCGGCAAAGTTATCATTGGTCAAGAGGATACGGTAGAGCAACTATTGATCACTTTTCTTGCGGGCGGTCATGCCCTGCTAGAAGGTGTTCCAGGACTCGCAAAAACATTAATGATCAGAACCTTGTCGGAATGTATTGATCTGAAATTTAAAAGGATTCAGTTTACCCCAGATTTGATGCCTTCAGATATTATTGGCACCGAGATTCTCGAAGAAGATCACAGCACAGGAAAGAAGTTTTTCAAATTTAACAAAGGCCCCATTTTTGCCAATATTGTTTTGGCCGATGAAATTAATAGAACCCCTCCAAAAACCCAAGCAGCCTTATTAGAGGCCATGCAAGAATTCGAAGTCTCCTATTCAGGTGTTACATACAGCTTAGACAGGCCTTTTTTTATTTTGGCTACCCAAAACCCAATCGAACAGTCCGGAACCTTTCCTCTTCCAGAAGCTCAACTCGATCGTTTTTTATTCTATATTAAAATTGGCTACCCTAATGAAACCGATGAAACCAATATTTTGAAAAACACCACTGGAACTAAAAAGGATATCTTGCAACAGGTCATTAGCGGGGAAAACATTTTGAGACTACAATACTTAGTTAGAGAAGTTCCTATTAGCGATGATTTGATCCGGTTTGTCAGTAAAGTTGTCAGAGCCACCCGACCAGAAACTACTACCCATGACTATGTAAAAGAATGGGTCAGTTGGGGAGCTGGCCCTAGAGCGGGTCAAGCTATGATTCTGACCGCCAAAGCAAGAGCACTTCTACAAGGTAGATTGGCCGTGACTTTAGACGATATCAAGCATGTGGCACTACCCGTCTTAAGACATCGGATTATTGTCAATTTCAGAGCAGAAGCAGAAGGCATCAATCCGGATAGTGTTACCGAACAATTGCTAAAAATGGTTATGCCTTCTATTAATTAACTATTAAAAAAATGAAATCAGATTACCAACAATTACTAAAACCAGAGATAGTTAAAAGTATCTCCGGGCTGGCATTAATTGCCAGGGTGATTGTTGATGGCTATATGTCTGGATTAAACCACAGCCGACGTGTCGGACCAGGAATGGAATTCAGTCAATATCGAAGTTATGAACCCGGGGATGATTTAAGGTTGTTAGATTGGAAAATGCTGGCAAGATCAGGTAGATATTACATCAAACAATCTGAAATTGAAACCAACATTGCAGTTAAGTTTATTCTGGATTCTAGTAAATCTATGTTGCATACCGAACAGGGGCTTTCTAAAATGGATTATGTTAGGGTACTTGTAGCTTCTCTTGCTTATTTGTGTCAAAACCAAGGAGATGCGGTAGGACTATTTGCTTTAAATGACCATCGTTTGCACAGTCTTAATCCAAAAATTCAAAAACAACATTTCAATCGTCTTTTGCTAGAACTTATCAGTATTAAAAATGAAGGGGTATGGCCTAAAAACACAGACGATTCAAGAAAATTACACGATCGGACACACAAAGAATTAATATTTTTTGTGACCGACCTCTACGAAGAACAAGATGAGTTAATGGCATTCATAAAACAACTTAAAACCCTTCGAAATGAAGTTGTTGTGCTCCACGTTATGGGAAAAGACGAACTAGAATTCAATTATCAAGGAAATCTAATTTTTGAAGACTTGGAAACCGGCGCAAAGGTTAAAGTAAATGCGAACGATGCAAAAAAGAAATACCTCCAATCATTGAATAAAATGATAAAAAAGAACAAAGATATTTTGTTAGCGAACGGTATCAGTTATCACTTAATGAACGTGAATGAAAACATAGGGGAAACCATAGGATTTTTTTTAAAAAAGCGTAATAAACTAGTTTGATATGTTTTTTTTAAATCCGACATACCTATGGGCATTGCTGGGACTAATCGTCCCCATAGCCATTCATTTATGGAGTAAAAAAGAAGGCCAAACCATTAAAATTGGTAGTATCCAATTATTAGACAAAGCGGATACTACTCAGAGCCGAAGTATCAAACTAAATGAATTTTGGCTGTTGGTATTGAGGTTATTATTAATAAGTGTGCTGGTACTTATCCTCTCTAATCTCCACCTCAAAAAAAACCTTAAAAATGCTCCGATCACCTATGTTGTAGAGTCTTCCTTACTCCAAAATAAAGAATTTAGGACAATCCTCGGAACGACTGCTAAGCACGTGCCGATTAGATTGCTACAAAAAGGTTTTCCAGAAATTAGCATAGATGCAAATCCTGCCTTGAATCCAAAAGTTCCTAATTATTGGCAGCTGGCCAAAGAAATGCAATCTCTTCCATCGGATAGTCTGGTTGTTTTTACAAAGGCTTATCAAACTGGTTTCAAAGGAATTAGGCCCTTAATCTATAAACCTATTGAATGGGTGACTATTAATGAAGATAAAAACAACCAACATCTTTTAGACGCGCATCAATTTGAGGAACAGGTAGAATTGTTGTTGATGAATTCTAGTAATCAACAGGTCTCCTTTGATAAAGAAATATTACCTGCTAATTACCCTAAAATTAAGTGGAACACTTCAAAAGATAGTATCTATTATTTGAAACAATGGGCTGCAGTTAAGCCCCAAAAAACACATCAAGTTTTATTGTTTTATGATGCCGACTATTTAGCTGAAATCAACTATTTGGAAGCAGGTTTTAATGTCGTCTCTGAGTATTTAAAGCAAGAAATTAAGTTAGTTAAAACGAATGAGTTAGAGCAA
>CAXIDD010000310.1:0-6540 GCA_964021975.1 uncultured Saprospirales bacterium
AATGGTAGGGCAAATGGAAAAGGAATTCCTCTTTCACCAGTCTTCATGGTCATTTCATTGATCACTTTATTTTCTCCATCCCCCATCTCCAACAATCGAATGATGATGTCACTTGTACCTGGGATCTTACTATCATCCCGATAACTGATCATTCCAGTAATGGTATCATTCCGTGTATTTCTTAAAGAAGTGTCGCTATTGCTACAGGCAAAAAAAGTACTTAGCAACAAGGATAAAATAAGGGTAACTGGCTTTTGCATAAATCTCAAATTATCTTTTGGTAAAATTAGAAGCTATATGAACGCCCAAAATTATAAATTTCAGGCGTTATTTTTTTATAAAAAAGCTTATTAACAGCCAAATTCAAATAGCTTCTAAGATAATACTTCTTTTAGTGCTTGATTGAAATGTTTCACCTCTTCTAAGGTACCCGTACTAATCCGACACCAATCTGTCAACGGAGGGAAAGGTCGCCCAATTAATACGCCTTTTTCTTCCATTTGTTGATTTAAAGTAGTGATGGGTCTTCCGGATTTAAAGAATACAAAATTGGTATGAGATGGAGAGTACTCTAATCCTAAATCATCCAAGGTCTTGTAAATCTTTTTTTTTGCGGTCACATTTTTTTCTATACTAAAATCATAGAATGCTTGATCACCAAGTGCTGCTTCTGCTGCATGTAGTGCCAAAACATTAGTATAGGCTACCCGATTACGAATCAGTCGAGCGGCAATGTCTGGACGAGCAACCAAATAACCGATACGCACGCCAGCCAACCCGTAGACTTTAGAAAAAGTCTTTGAGACAATTACATTGTGTCCCTTTTTCACCAAACTCGTCATGGAAGGATAATCTGGTTCTGTTATAAAGTCTGAGTAAGCTTCATCTGAAAAAACGACGGTACGTTTGGATACTCGTTTACAAAAATCTGTAAATTCATCCGCAGGTAATAAAGTACCGGTTGGGTTATTTGGATTACAAATAAAAACCAAACTAGTCCGATTGGTAATCCGGCGCTCCATCGTTGGTAAATCATGCTGTAAATCTTTCGTTACTGGTACTTGGTGGATGTGTGCTCCAAATTGCTCAGCATAACTAAAAAGTGCTTTAAAAGTTGGTGCCGCTGCAATAATCTCCCCGCTGTCTAGACCGAAAGTCAAACCAGTTACTTTCAGACCTTCAGTAGAGCCACCTGTTATGACAATATGGTCTTTGGATAAACCTTCTTTTTCGGCAATTTTATCTAGCAGTCGGTTTCGATCTGCACCAGGATAACGACAAGCGACGTCAAAGGCATTTTCAATCGCTTTACGCACAAATGGAGAGGGACCGTATGGATTTTCATTGGCACTTAGCCGAATCGGCATTCCTTCTAATATTTTCCGAGCAGGGTAACTTGGCATTGGATTAGCCTGCAGGGTTGGCAAACCTCCCATTAGCGTTGCCATGGATGCCATACCAGCACCTCTTAACCATTTTCTTCGATTCATTTCTTTAGTTTTAGATTTTAGAGTTACCCAATATAAGAATTTTGAAGAGGTATTTTGAGCAGGCAGATACCTTAAGTAGCGCTTCTTATTTAAAAAGTTTTTAAGCTTGGGTAGCTATTAAAACAACAACAATTAATTTATGATTTTATACAAGACTAATAAAAACTGGTTTGGCGATATTCGTCATTTAGCTAAAAGCTGGACCATGGTCCGGATCCTACGTTCTGTTATTGCAATTTCTGTCTATGCCACTATTGTATGCCTCCTAATTGATTACATGAATTGGGGGCATTTAATTTTAGTTGATGCTTCTGTTTTTTCCCTTTTGGGGGTCATCTTGAGTATCCTATTGGTTTTTCGTACCAATACAGCCTATGATCGCTGGTGGGAAGCCCGCAAGCAATGGGGTGCCTTGGTCAACAATACGCGTAATTTTGCTATTTATGTGCATGCTATGTTTCCAAAAGAAGATGGAGAAGTTCGTCGTTTTTTCGGAAAAAATATTGCCAATTTTTGTATTGCCCTCGTAGAGCACCTTAGAGAGGGCACTAAGATTGATCAATTAATTTACCTATCCGATGAGGAGCGTGAGCTTTACCAAAGCAAAGGCCATGTTCCGAATTTCATTGCACTACAGCTCTTTGACCGCTTAGCCGCAGCTCATCGAATGGGTGAAATTAATGAAGGAGATTATATCAATATTAAAGCCCAACACCAATCCTTATTGGATATTTTAGGGGCCTGTGAACGAATAAAAAAGACACCAATCCCTTTTTCTTATGCGGTCTACTTGAAAATTTTCATTACCATTTATGGATTGTTTTTACCCATTGTGTTAGCGAGTGCTTTGCATCTTTGGACCGTATTAATTGTGGCTTTATTTTTCTTTGCTCTTTTAGGCGTAGAACTAATGGGAGAAGAAATTGAAGATCCATTTGGACTAGACTGTAATGACCTACCCACTGGAAGTATTGCGCATACCATCAAGATCAATATTTTCGAAATCCTGGAAGACCGTTCCGTTTCAAGACAAGAAGATAGTTCTGATATGTACAAAAAAGTATTTTAAGCAACCAGTCGGGTTTCACTAGCACTCATCCTTTTTTTACTAGGCTCAGTAGATTTTTTGGTTTTGAGAGTGCAGAACCATGTATATTTGGAAAGTAAATCAATACAATTATGGCAAGTAAAAAATACCAACTCACGGGATTCGCAAAGTTCTTTATTGTAATGCTATTTCTAGTTCCTATAGCATACTTATCAGCAGTATATATCAATGAAGGGGAAAGTGGCATCAATAGCCTTTTTAATCAAAGTTCTGATCAATCAGAAATTAGTGTTGAGCGACCTACCTCTAAAGGAGCTCTTGAAAAAGAAAATGAAGTTTTGAGAGATTCTATCCGGACGCTTAATTTAGATTATCAAGAATTAAAGCGTCAATACAGAGAACTTGAAAAGCAAAGTAGTAATTAGTAGCTTCTAAGTTAAGACAAGTTGTTCTCTGAACAACTTGTCTTAATTTATTCCTTTACTTAGTAACTTCCACTCCTTTCCAGAATGCTACATGATCTTTAATCGAAGCTGCTTTTTCTTTAGGGGCTGGATAATACCAGGCAGCATTCTCATTCTTTTTACCATCTACCTGGATAGAATAGTAAGAAGCCTGGCCTTTCCAAGGACAAGTACTTTCGTAATCAGTTTCTGTTAAAAAGTCCTGATTAAGTGCAGCTGGTGGAAAGTAATGGTTACCTTCTATTACAATGGTATCATCACTTTCAGCAATGGTTTGTCCGTTCCAAATAGCTTTCATAAGTACTGTTTTTTAAGAAGAATTCATCAATCTTCTTAGTAAAACCCATCAACTAGAAATAGTTTAAATCTCTCTTATTATTTATTCCTCCAACTTATACAATCGTTTCGCACTTTCAATTTGTGCGGCTTCGGTCGTATCCGGGAAAAGGATATATTTTGGTGCAATAATTGGCTTTACTTGCTCTATTTTCACCTCAAATAGGCTGGAAAAAGGAAAGTTGGGTCCAGCTATCTGATAAAGTAAATCGTGGTAAATTGAAAAATTAGTTACCTCTTTAGTAACAATAGTTGCATGTCCTTTGACTTGAAAGCCTTTTTGAACTAAAATATCAATAAAGCTTACACAGACCTTTGGATTTACCTTAATATTACGCAGACTATTTGGAGAAGCGATATTGGCTATTAGTATAATGTCCTCGCCATAATAAGTGAAAATTTCTTTGGGAGAGACATTGGGATGGGCATCAGCTGAGCTAGTTGCCAGCCAGCAAAGGACACTTTGGTCCATGGATTTTTTAACTGCTTGGGTTAACATAGGTTTTTAGTTTAGTAAAGAATGAATTGCCTGTTTCAAATTTGGGTGTTTTTTTCCAAAATCACAATTCTACTTCAAAAGGTATTGAAGCAGAATTAAGAGGCCGTTTTTAAGCGCTTAATTTAGAGCTTACTCAACAAAAACTGTGCTTTTTTACTCAATGCTCCTTTATGATCTAATTGAATACATTTTTGCAAGGCCATTTTAGCGCCTTCCGAATCCCCCATGGCCTGTTTGGCTTGAGCCAAACCCAACCAGGCCTCCGCAGATTCTGGAAAGGCATCGGTAGTCAATTGAAAAACATATTGGGCTTGTGGGTATTGTTCATTGCCCATTAGTGCCTTTCCACCTCTTAAAAAATTAGCTAAAAAAGGAACGTATTGATAAGTTGGGTCTTGGATGTATTTTTTAGCTTGGGTAGCGAGTTCTTCTAGTTTGCCTTGTTGGAACAAGGTCATGATGTGCTCCATGGGATCAATTACATCTTCGGGTTTTAAATCCCATATGGAAGCAAGTATTGGGTCTCGGTTTTCTACAAAATCATTAAACGTCATTTCCACACTGTGATGGGGTGGCATCCATTCCCGCTCATCCCAAGGTGGCTTATTTTGCCACCAAGCAAAGCTTAATCGTACCGGAATTTGGCTATTGGGCAAACGGATAGCATTTACATCTCCAAAGAAGTTAATATTTTCGGCCGTTGGTTCTCCCACAAAAGTCACATTGGTATAAGTATCCAATTCATTCACCAGATTTTGACAAGCAGAAAAAGTGCGTCGACCAATTATTACGAAGAATTTCCCCTTTTGGTTAATGCGTTGATTCGCAATAATCTGAGGAATGATATCCTTGTTCATGGTATTGTCTCCTCCTCCATTTAAACGAACATCCACAATCAATTTTTCCACATCATTTTTTTCAATAAAATCAAATACCCGAGCGTAAAAATCAGTCATAGATTCTGTGGGATCATTCTGAATCTGGCTGTGTCGGATATAAACGGCCTGGCGTTCTGGAAGATGCTCGAAGAAATAGATTTTATCCATTTTCTGTAACCATAAAGGATACGTTTCTTGTTTTCTTGCACTCAACCATTCGCCACTCTGCTTTACCAAACCGTAGGCTCCTGGAAAGTGTTCAAACGCTGATGCGGTGAACGCCATGGTAAACTCCACACCGTCTTTTTCTAATAAAAGCTCCACTTTATTAAGATCATTATTAATCCCTTGAGCATGGATAATCTCTGGGACGGTCAAATAAGATAAACCGTACCCTTTAAAGAACTGGCTATTTTCAGCGCTTACAACTGGATACACCGCCTTCATAGCTTCCGTGATGCTTTGCTGACCAATTCGGAGCACCTTGGCACCAATTGCCTTTGCATAATCCTGATGAACGCCTTGGATATAAACCCCATCCTTAAAATGGTATAAGTTGAAAGGGAACTGATGAAATCCCACTACATTTCCTCGGCTCCAACCACTCAAACCGATGCCCGTATGACCGTATTTGAAACTGGCTACGAGCTTGGCCATTTCTACAATAATTTCATGATCTGCTAGATTGGGAATGTTTTTTTCTAGAGCTGTCACTTCTTTATCAAAAGCTTCTGCGGATATTTTTTTAAATAAAAAGGCATAGTTTTGGTGAATTTCAGTCTGTAAAAAATGAAGATCTTCTAGCCAAGCTTCTTGTTTGGGATTGGGTTGTGCAAAAAGAAAATTGAAGAAAAACAGAAGTAGTAAAGTTAGGGAATAACGCATAGTTCAGATTAGATGAAACAAAAATATTATCGCTCCATGGGACGTGTACTCTATTAAATTGGGTTACAAGGTATAAGAAGCTATAAATTAGAATACGCGCGAAATGTTTTTATTCCCGCGCGTATTCATATATTCAATAAAAAGATTGACAGACTATATAGCCTTCTTCAATTTAGATAAATTCAACCCGTCCAAAGCCCGTTTCAAATCTTTATCCGTTGGGATTCGATCACCTTCAATATTAACAATGAATCGATCTTCTACCACTACGGATAATTGACCTTCTTCTTGTTCAGAATCAAAAGATTCAAAAGCTTTGTAACCGTCAATGGTCGTGGTGCGCTCGTATCCAGTGTCCGTTTCTCGATCGACCTCTATCAGGGACCAGGCAGCCATTCCGCTAACGACACCTGCAAAACCGGCACCGTCTAAAATACTAACTTCCATCCGAGAATCTCCCTTTTCATAAGTGGCCTTGGCCACACTATATTTGAAGCCACCCATTCCGGTTTTCTCTCCTTCAATATTAGTGCGCTTCATTCCCGCTAAACGTTCAGGTAATAACGCCTTCAACTCTCTAAAGTCTACCGCATCTACTTCCTCGCCATTATTTAGTTGTTTCATAGCTTGAGAAATAGCATTGGTTAAATCTTCCGGGCTATTGATTTCTATTTCTTTATCATTGATGGTAAGGTTATCCGATGAAGATATAGTTTCTTCGGCTTCATTTTCAGCAGTTTCACTACCTCCAGAACAAGCCGTAAATAAAAGGGCGCATAGGAAGAGTATACTCAAGGATGATGGTATTCTTTTCATTAGTATTTGATTTTGGGAGTTATTATTCTTTAATAACGAAGAAGATATAAAAAAGCGCGTGCAAAATCCATCTGCACACGCTTTTTTTATATGTAACTAGCTATCGTATCGATTATTGAATCGA
>CAXIDD010000311.1:0-6468 GCA_964021975.1 uncultured Saprospirales bacterium
CCTCCAAAAGCAGAAAGCTAGATACCATCATCGTTTTGGATGATGACCCAACTGGTACGCAAACTGTACACGGTGTGCCTGTTTTGACGGATTGGACCCCCAAAGTTTTGGTCAAAGAGTTTGAAAACAAAACACCTCTTTTCTACATCTTGACCAACTCTCGAAGCCTGACGGAACAGGAGTCGGTAAAACTGACCTTAGAAATTGGTTTGCAAATCAAGATCGCTGCTCAAAAAACCAATACAAGCTATTGGGTAATCAGTCGAAGTGATAGTACCCTTAGAGGTCATTATCCAGCCGAAATAGAAGCACTGCAAGAAAGCCTGGACTTACAAGATCCTATTCAGTTCTTCATTCCCGCTTTTTTTGAAGGAGGCCGCTATACCATCAATGATGTACATTATGTCGAACAAGGTGATCAAATGGTACCAGCGGCCCAAACGATTTATGCCAAGGACCATGTTTTTGGATATCAAGCTTCTAATCTAGTGGACTGGATTTTGGAAAAGGCTGCAGATAAAGTGACAAAAGCACAAATAACCTCGATTGATCTATCAACACTCCGCAGCAGTTCTATCGAAGATTTGACCGCCAGAATCAATACTTTAACCCCAAATACTATTTGTATAGTCAATGCCGCTGCTTATGAGGATTTACATGTTTTTTCAGCAGCGATACTCCGCGCTGAGATACGCCCCATCTTCAGGACAGCAGCTTCCTTTGTTGCCTCTATTGCGGGTTTAGAGCCCAAACCATTATTGGCAAAAAAAGACTTAATCCAAGTTCAACAAAATGGAGGCCTTCTAATAGTCGGTTCTTATGTAGATACAACGACTCGTCAATTACAGTATTTATTAAAATCTCATCCAAAACTATCCCAAATTGAACTAGATATTCCTGAAATACTTCAATTGGAAAAAACGGGCACATTTACTGCTGCTATTGCCCAACAAATAGATCAAACCATTCGGTCTGGTCATTCCACCGTTTTGTATACCAGCAGAAATTTAGTTAGTGCCGATACAGATCTCAAAAAACAGAATATCGGTAAAAAAGTATCTAAGGTTGTAACCGATATCATTAGTCAAATCCAGGTACAACCTAGCTTTCTCTTAACGAAAGGAGGCATTACCTCCAGTGACATTGCCACTAAAGGTTTAGGTATCAAAAGGGCGGTGGTCTTGGGTCAAGTGATTAAAGGTGTTCCCGTTTGGAAATTAGGAGCAGAGACCAAGTTTCCCAATAGTATTCAAATTATTTTTCCTGGCAATGTTGGGCAGGATACTTCCCTGGCGGATATTGTCAATAAACTTAGCGTGTAAATGAAAAACCAAATCAAAAAACCATCTAATCAAAATAAAGGCCGGTATTGGGTAGCTGCGGGCATGTTTTTGCTCGCCTTATTAC
Source organism: uncultured Saprospirales bacterium (assembly GCA_964021975.1). Lineage (GTDB taxonomy): Bacteria > Bacteroidota > Bacteroidia > Chitinophagales > Saprospiraceae > DATFKA01. The sequence goes on from CAXIDD010000311.1 coordinate 1,408, forward strand.
TCTACATTGACCGGGTATGTATTTCCGTGGCCAAAGATCCAATAGCTGGCGAATTAAATTTGAGTGACAAGGCAATGGGCTGGATTTTATCAGCCTTTGCCCTTGGTTATGCTTTGATGCAAGTGCCCAGCGGGATGATGGCGGACCGACATGGCCCCAGAAAAGTATTAACGGCCATCGTTACTTTTTGGTCTGGATTAACCGCTCTGACCGGAGCCGCCTGGAATTTCGTGTCTTTAATCACCGTCCGGTTTTTATTTGGTGCTGGAGAGGCCGGCGCATTCCCTGGAATGTCCAGAGCCATTTTCTCTTGGTTCCCATTAAAGGAGAGAGGAATCATTACGGGCATCAATTTTTCAGGATCGCGTTTAGGGGCTGCTTTTGCCTTGCCCTTAGTCGCTTATATGATTACCAATTTTGGCTGGCGCAATGCTTTTGTTATTCTCGGGGTTGTAGGTATTGGCTGGGCAATTGCTTGGTGGTTGCTTTTCAGAGACACCCCAGAGGAACATCCCATGTTGAATGAGAATGAAAAAGATTATATTTTAGAAACCCGACAGCAAGTCAAGGAAGAAGTCCAAAAACTAGGCGTTAAAGACCTCTTGAAATCTAAAAACATGTGGTCTACTATCGGGCAATATTTCTGCAGTAATTTCACCTTCTTTTTTGCACTCACTTGGCTTTTCCCTTATTTAAAAAACAAATACCAATTGGAAACTATGGAAGCCAGTTGGTATGCCGTAGCACCTTTTATTGCGGGAGCAATTGGCAATTGGGTTGCCGGTGGAATGGTAGATAATATTTTCAAAAAAGGCAATTGGAATCGGTCTAGAAACTTACCCGCTATCATTGGGTTTGCCTTGGCAGCAATTGGTCTCATTGGCAGCTTGTACATGGATTCGCCTTTAGGTGCCATTGCCTTTTTGAGCATTGCCATCTTTGGAGCGGATATGACCTTACCGCCTTCTTGGGCACTATGTGTTGATATTGGCAAGAAAAATGCCGGAGCAGTATCTGGTACCATGAATATGGCTGGTAATATTGGCTCTTTTTTAACGGCCTTAGCCTTCCCCTACTTGACAGATTGGACCGGATCTGTAGATTATTTCTTTTATGTAGCCGCTTTACTCAATGTCATCGCGATATTACTTTGGTGGCGTGTAAAAGCTGATCGGGGCTTAGCCTATTAAGGACATTGATCTAATTGTGAAAATTTAAAAATTAAAACCATACTTGGGTGTTCTTAGGTGCCTTAGGTGGTTCAAATAACCAACCATGAATAAAGTAATAATCTTCGTACTTGCAGTCTTTCTACTAAGCAATTGCACCAACAAAAAGCCCAAGTTTTTCGAAGAAAAAAACGGAATACTCAGCGTAGAAGCAGAAGATTTTCACTCCCAAGAATTGGACGAAATCAGAAAATGGTACCGAGTAGACAAAGACAATCTTCCGGATGTACCTCCAGATATTGACGAGCCGCATTTCAGCTCCGCAAGTGGTGGCGCCTACTTAGAAATCTTGCCGGATACCCGTACAAATCACGATGAAAAACTCATCAGAGGGGAGAATTTCTCCAATGTACCTGGCAAATTAGGCATCCTTAATTATCAAGTTAAAATTAATACGCCGGGTAAGTACTACGTTTGGGTTCGGGCTTTTGCTACGGGTTCAGAAGACAATGGCATCCACGTAGGATTAGATGGAGAGTGGGTAGATAGCGGCCAACGCATGCAATGGTGTGAAGGTAAGAATGCCTGGACCTGGGCCAGCAAACAACGAACTGTAGAAGAGCACTGCGGTATTGAAAAGCAAATCTATCTACAAATTGACGAACCCGGTATACACACCATTTCATTTTCCATGCGAGAGGATGGCTTTGAATTTGATAAATGGATCATAGAGCAGCAGTATCAGCAACCCCAAGGCACAGGTGCATTAAATCCATAAATACATGAGCAATACGCAAATCAATATCGCATGCATAGGAGCTGGGTACTTTGCTCAATTTCATTTAGAAGCATGGAAACGCATCCCCGAGGTCAATTTAGTTGCTATTTGTGATCAACAACAGGGGAAAGCAGCCGCTTTTGCGGAAAAATATGGAATTCCAAAAGTATACACTCAGGTTGATGACCTATTGGAACAAGAAGAACTGGATGTAATTGACATCATCACTCCTCCAGAAACTCATTTCGATCTTTGTGAAAAAGCCGCACGAAAAGGGGTTCATATCATTTGTCAGAAACCACTGGCTCCGACCTTAGATCAAGCCACGAAAATGGTTCAAATGATTAAAGATCATGGAGTCCGTTTCATGGTCCATGAGAATTGGCGTTTCCAACCTTGGTACCGTCAGGTTAAAAAAATGCTGAACGATGGTCAGATCGGCCCTAAGATACACTCCATTTACTTCAGGATGCGTATGGGAGACGGATGGAGTCCTGACGCTTACCTGGACCGGCAACCCTACTTTAGAGATATGCCTCGTTTATTAGTTTATGAAACAGGCATCCATTTTATAGATACTTTTCGATACTTAGTTGGTGAGGTAGAAAGTGTCTACAGCGATTTAAGAAAATTAAATAATAACATTGCAGGAGAGGATTGCGGCCTCCTACTTTTTAAATTCCAAAATGGGGCAAGAGGTATTTGGGACGCTAATCGCTTTAATGAATCCAATCATTCTAAACCGCGGTATACCTTTGGAGAAATGCTTTTGGAAGGAGACAAAGGAGCCATTCGCCTATATAGTGATGGAAATATCACCCTACAGTTATTAGGAAAAAAGGAAGTAAGAGTTCCCTATTACCATGAAGATAAAAACTTTGCTGGAGATTGTGTTCATGCACTTCAGCAACACTTTGTCTATTGCTTTTTGAACCAATTCCCATTCGAAAATGAAGGAGCAGAATATTTGCAAAACCTGGTTGTGCAAGAAGCCGTCTATGAGAGCACCGAAAAAGGATTACCTATAAATATCAACGCTCTTTAACAAGCATTAAGGTTCAGGGTAGTCAGAATTATTTTTTTCATTTTTAGCCATATATTTTCTATTTTTAAAATTACACGTTTAAAAAATTTGGCAAACCCTCATGGAAGCAATAAAAAACAACCGAGTACTCCTTCTTTTTTCAACCTTGCTTCTAGTTCTTTTATTCGCTTTGATCCGTTTTCCTCTTAGAAATTCTAAAAGCTTTGGCCAACAAGCAATTGATTTTAATATCCATATTCGACCTATTCTTTCTGATAAATGTTTTGCCTGCCATGGTCCGGATGCCGCCAAACGAGAAGCGGGACTTCGACTCGACACCGAATCTGGTGCTTACGCAGCTCTAGAAGACCAAATCGATCAGTATGTAATTGTCCCCGGAGACAAGAATCATTCCGCCCTTTGGGATCGGATCAATCAAACAGATACCACGCTTTTAATGCCTCCTCCTTCCTCTAACCTCCACTTAAACAAGCAAGAAATTCAACTACTGGGGCAATGGATAGAGCAGGGAGCCAAATACAAACCGCACTGGGCATTTATTCCACCGACTACCAATGCTTTTTCTTCAGAAGACCTGAATTGGGGGTATAACAAAATTGATTATTATATCCATCGAAAACTTAAAGCAGTGGGTTTACGCCCCAATGAAGCGGCTCAAAAAGCCCACTTGCTCAAACGCCTAGCATTTGACTTAACGGGCCTGCCACCTACCGTAGAAATGCAAAATGCATTCCTCTCCGATGATAGTCCGGAGGCTTATGAAAAAGTAGTGGATCAACTCTTGGAAAGTCCACATTATGGGGAGAAAATGGCCATTCACTGGCTGGACGTCGCTCGTTATGCAGATTCACATGGTTATCAGGACGATGGATATCGGTCTATGTGGCCCTGGCGAGACTGGGTCATTCATGCTTTCAATGAGAACTACCCTTATGATAAATTCTTGCAGTATCAATTGGCTGGAGATCTTCTCCCGGAACCAACGAAAGAGACACTGCTGGCGACGGGTTTCAATCGCAATCATAAAATCACTCAAGAAGGTGGTGTTATCGACGAGGAATACAGAGTGGAGTACGTAACGGATCGCACCAATACTTTTGGGAAAGCCTTTTTGGCAATGACCTTTGAGTGTGCCAAATGCCATGACCATAAATTCGATCCAATCTCGCAGGAAGATTACTTCAGTACTTTCGCCTTTTTTAACCAAGTTCCGGAAAAAGGAATTGTCGGGACAATTGATGCCTCTTTTGCCGACCCACCTAACATGTCCATCGAAAAAGAAGATATCGACAATATTCTGGCTTTTATTAATAAAAAAGATACCATGCCACTTCAGGTCATGGTTATGCAAGACTCGCTGGGGATGCGAGGAACCTATATATTAGATCGAGGCAACTATGATGCTCCTTCCAAAGCCGTCGCTTTTCAAACGCCTAAATCAATTCTTGAATTTGATACCAGCCAATTTGATCAGAATCGCTTGGGGTTAGCCCAATGGCTAATCAACGAGAAAAACCCACTGACTGCTCGGGTTTTTGTTAATCGAATCTGGCAGGAGTTTTTCGGACAAGGGCTTGTAAAAACATCCGGAGATTTTGGTATGCAAGGCGACCTGCCTAGTCACCCAGAACTTTTAGACTGGCTAGCCATTCACTTCCGAGATAACGATTGGGACATCAAGCAATTGGTCAAAACGATTGTCCTTTCAGCTACCTACCGTCAATCTGCTGAGACCAGTAAGCAAAAAATGAATATTGATCCAGATAACATTTACCTGGCTCGCGCTCCGCGTTTACGGTTGAAAGCAGAGATTGTGAAAGACCATATTCTGGCTAGCAGTGGATTACTCAATCCAGAAATAGGCGGGCCCAGTGTAAAACCTTATCAACCAGATGGTATCTGGGAGGTAGCCACCTCGGGTAGGGGTTCTCTTGCCGAATATGTGCAGGATCATGGTAAAGACCTTTACCGCAGAGGGATGTATGTCTTCATCAAACGAACCGTACCGCCACCCGCGATGCTAATGTTCGACGCTTCGAATCGAGATCAGTGCGAAGTGCGTCGGCTGC
>CAXIDD010000312.1:0-6441 GCA_964021975.1 uncultured Saprospirales bacterium
CGCAATTGTTTGTTATTTTTTTTGAGCACAGCCTTACATTTGATGCATTACCCAAAAACGGAATAGAAATGGGATTTCTCCTAATTTACATTTTTTGTACTTTAGCGCTCCTCTTAATTCAACAAACAGATCAGGTTCATGAAGGCACTTATTCTACAAATGCGTGGTGCAGAAGATAGCAGTCGGGAAGTGGAGCAGCAGGAGTATCTAGCCTATTCGGGCTTGGATAGCAGCCAAGTAGATTTTGTGGATCTCTATGAGCAACCTGATCTGGATCCGGCAATAGTTCTTGAATATGATATACTATTCGTAGGTGGTATCTCTAGAGATTTGCCCACGGAGTTGACTTGGCCAGAAGAACGCTTCCCTTTCATCCACCGATTGAAAGACTTACTGCAATTGGCCATTGACCATAAGGTCCCCAGTTTGCTTTCTTGTGGGGGATTTGTGATCGCCGCAGATTTTTTAGGGACACCTTTGTATTATCAACTAAAAGATTTCGAAATCGGTGTTTACCGGTTGAAAAAAACCGCCGCTGCCCAACATGATTTACTTTTAGCAGAGGTATCTGATAATCTGCCAATGGTGGTCGGGCATGTCAAGTATTGTAAAACCATCCCATCTAATGCAGAATTACTTCTGTATACCAATAGTTATGGAACTCAAATACCTGTCCATGCCTTTAAACTGAAAAATGCACCTTTCTATGCCTTTCAAGGCCATCCAGAAATTTCCTGTGCGGACCTAGCCGGGCGTGTCAAACCGATGCTGTATCGGCAACATTATTTTCCGCCCAGAGATAAGCACCCTGAAGATCAAAAGCTTGGCTATAATGAAACGGCCTACGAAGCATTCTGCGCTTTAGAAACGGATACCCAGGAAGCACAGAATCTGCTTCGGCGCTTCGTTGATTTGGTAGCTCAAGGCGCATTCAAGAGATGACGAAAAAATATTCTATTTTTATTACGCTTATTGCTGTGCCAGATCAAGGGCAAAGGCTAGGACCGCATCCAATTGATTTAAATAGTCTTCAATACCTTGGGTGACATAATGATCCGGAAGAATGCCGGTCTCATCAGGTAAGGAATTGTTGGCTAGTCGAGATACGGTATTGGCCACATAAAATTCGACTTTCGTATTTTTAAGTCTGCAAATGGTCTGTCCCGCCGTGCAGAATTGGTTAGACCCCAACTCTTCGCCAATGATGGTGCCTAGTTTTAAGTCTTTGACAATGGCCATGAAATGACCAGTTGTAGAGTTTCCCTCTCCATCAATTAGGAAAAAAAGATCTCCCTCATAACCTACTTCAAATGGCGTTTGTGTGCCCTGACCAGCGTGGTAATTACTACCTTCGAAATATTCAAAAGGTTGCTTGGCCAAAAAACGCAACAGGTAAATACTTGATTCCGGAGAGCCACCACCGTTTTGTCTTAAATCAATGATCAATTTCCTGATATCTTTACTTTTTAGGTCAGCAAAACTTTTGTCCATAAAAGCAGTAAACTCCTTAAAGTTATTCCAAGTGTAATAATTGAAGGTTCGGATTGTTAGGATCGCGGTGGAATTATCTTCGGTAAAATCAAGACATAAGTTGGCACTACATTGCTTAATCGACTTATCGCTGAGGGGATCATTTGTACGTGCCGGAGGATCCAATTCAACACTGGAAGTTTGACCTTTTATTGCCACTTCATAGCTCTCTGGGAAACCCAAAGCGTAGGGTATATATCCAGTAGACCAAGTATTGAAGACATGTTTTTTGGTGGTCTCTACATGACCTTGCGATGGGATATGCTCGTAGATTTGCTCTAGGAGTTGAGCTACTTTGATCCCATTTATGCTTGTGATTTCGTCTTTAATGCTAACCTTTCCTTCATTATTAAGTGGATCAATGACGAACAAACGACCATCTGTCCAACGGGTTTGTAACGGGAACCGCATGACCAAGGGCAGTAGCTGGTTTTCAAAGAAAAAATCCCCCATACTGGTATGCGAACAATTGACATTAGCGACAATTTTATTGCACAACCATCGGAATTCAGCCAGGGTAGTTTGGGGCGTAATTTGCGCTTTTTGTTTTTCTATGTCTTCCAAGAAATCTGCCTTACTAATAAACTTCAATGTACTGGGATTGATTTCAAGTAGTTTTTGTCCCAATTGGTCTAAATCAGCAAGGTATTCTTCTGGAGCGAACGTTTTGACAAATTTTTGTGCTGGCGTTTCAGGTTTTCTATCAGGATACATAATGGCTTCAATCTGATCTTCTGCATTGAAGTTGTCAGGATTCATTTTTAAAGATTTCCGATAGAATACCAAAGCCCCTTGTAAATCTCCTGACCTTAGGTATCCTTCGGCTAAACTATCATAGGCATTGTACGAATCTGGAAATTCCTCTACAATCAACTTAAAGATTTGAATGGCTTCCTTAACTTTGTTTGACCATAGAAAACCATAGCCATACATCGTCATTTGATCTTCATTCTCAAAGTCATAAGCAGCCAAGTCTTCTTTTTTTAATTTTTTATACAAAGCAATTTGATCATCAATACTTAAATGACTATTTTCTTTAAGTTTACCGACAATGGATTGTTTAGGTCCCTCTGTGCTAAGGCTTATTTCCGCTTCTTTTGCGGTAGAAGAGTCGTTGGTTTTACAGGCCATTGTACCTAGTAAAATCATAAAAGTAGAAACTAAAAGCGTCTGAAATCTTGACATAATAATGCTATTTTGTAAGCTCTAAAGTATTTAAAGATTCAGCATTACCATATATTTTAAATAAGCGTAACAGGTTTATAACAGGTAGTTTCCAAGAGAAATTTAAAACATATAAGAAAAATTTATATGAACTTATATTCCTTATATGGTTCAAAAAACAACCAAAATAAAATGCAACAAAATTACCTAGATAGCGTCCACAAACAATTCGCCTATTACAAGCTATTAGGAGAAAAAACCTTTGATCAGTTAACTGAACAAGACCTGTTTTGGCAATACAACGATGCCAGTAATTCCATCGCAATTATAGTTAATCACCTTTCTGGAAATATGGAATCTAGATGGACCAATTTCCTAGAAAGCGACGGTGAAAAAACTTGGCGGAATCGGGATGCTGAATTCGAAGACTTAATTAAAACCAGTAGCCAATTAAGGGAAAAATGGGAAGTAGGATGGGACTGTCTTTTCGCTGCCTTGGATACCTTGAATCCTGAGAATATGGATACCATTATCTACATTCGGAATCAAGGTCACTCGGTAGTAGAAGCCATCAATCGTCAGTTGGCGCATTATGCCTATCACATCGGTCAAATCGTTTATCTAGGGCGGATGATTAAAGGCGCAGATTGGCAGAGTCTTTCTATCCCAAAAGGAGATTCAAAAGCTTACAATCGAGCTAAATTTCAACAAGAAAAAAAATATGCTTTCGAGTACCTTGACCAGGTTGATAAAATGGATGCTTTTCCGCAGGAAACTGCCTTAGTAGGACTGGCCCATTTCGAAGAAGAACTCCCCCAGGAAAGCACGCCTGCAAAAGAAGTGATCAATCAATTGCACCAATTCGGGTCACCTGCCACCAACGCACAAGTCGCCGGCCGTTATTTTGGATTTGTAAACGGGGGTACGGTACCAGCCGCTTTAGGAGCTAAATGGCTGGCCGATGCCTGGGATCAAAATGGAGGTTTGTTTTTCACCTCTCCGATCAATGCCAAATTGGAGCAAATCTGCGAACAATGGCTCAAAGAGCTATTTGGTCTTCCACCTGAAACCGTAGCAGGATTTGTCAGTGGTACTTCGATGGCCAACCTGAGTGCCCTCTGTGCGGCTCGGTATCAATTGCTCCAAAACCTCGATTGGGATATCAATCAGGATGGTTTATCGGGCGCACCGGCTATTCGTATTTTGGCCCACCGACAAGTACACTCCAGTATCAAAAAGACCTTGGTCATGCTGGGCTATGGCTACAATAATATTGAGTGGCTACCTGCTGATGATCAAGGTCGGTTGATCGAATCTAGCCTGCCAAACTTAGACAATAGTTGTCTTTTACTCCTCCAGGCGGGCAATGTCAACACCGGAGCTTTTGATCCTTTTGAAAGCGTCTGTAAACGTGCGCGTGCCGCCGGAGCTTGGGTACATATTGATGGTGCTTTTGGTTTATGGGCGGCGGCAACCCAATCAAGGAAATACCTAACCAAAGGCATGGAGCTAGCGGATTCTTGGGCAGTAGATGGACACAAAACCTTGAATACACCTTATGATTGTGGTATCGTACTTTGTAGACACGAACAAGCATTGGTAAATGCCTTACAAGCCACTGGTGCTTATCTGGTCTATAGTGAAAACCGAGACCCCATTCTCTACGGGCCAGAAATGTCCAAACGTGCCCGTGCCATAGAGTTATGGGCTACCCTCAAATATTTAGGTAAATCAGGCGTAGATGAAATGGTCACCCAATTCCATATTTTGGCGAAAGACATCGCCCAAAAACTATCTGCTGAAGGTTTTGAGGTGGTCAATGAAGTAGTCTTTAACCAAGTGCTGGTACGCTTAGACGAAGAAGAACAAACCAAAGCTTTACTGGCTAATTTGCAAAGCTCTGGTACCATTTGGTTAGGTGGGACTACCTGGGAAGATAAAGCGGCTATTCGGATCAGTATTTGCTCTTGGAAAACAACGCTTCAGGATATTGATCGGGCAGTAGAGGTATTTGTCGCAGCAAGGACTTGATTAGCGCAATGCCATGGTTTTTATTTAAATTTATCATTATTATCGTACCTTAAGTACCTATGGAAAGAATGATACTTATTTTGGTTTACTTGCTGCAAATTTATTTTTTGCTTGGCTTAGTCTTTTCTCCAATTTTTATTTGGAAAGGCTTGTCTAAAGTAGATCCTGCCGTTAAAGGAAGCAGTATTTGGTTCAAGGCAATCATCTTTCCAGGCTTATGTGCTTTCTGGCCACTAATGTTGTATAAATGGCTTAAAACGAAATAGTATGAACGTAGCTTTACGAAAAAGACACCGTTGGTTTTGGCTGATCCTACCTTTTTTGGTGCTATTGATTTGGATTTTATCATTTCTCGATTAAAAAAGGTTGCTTATGAGTGTTAGTTATTCACCGGTCTTATGGAATAAGCAAAAGCGACGTTATGATCGGGTCTTATGGTTGGGTATACTCCTTTTAATCGTCAGTTTCATAGGAATTCAGCTCTTGCTGGATGCCCAAATTACACCCGATACCCTCATTATTCGGACCAGCTCTCTGGTGGCCATTGTATTGTTACAATTTGTTCTGGTCATTGGTCCTTTGTGCCGTTTGACCGATGCCTTCTTGCCACTGCTATACAATCGAAGACATCTGGGCGTTAGCATGTTTATATTTGCTGCCATTCATGCTATTTTTTCGATTATTCAATTTCATAGTTTAGGAGATGTTAATGCACTGGCCAGTATTTTCTTGTCTAATACCAAGTATTTAGAAATTAGTCAATTCCCATTTCAGGTATTGGGCTTTTTTGCTTTGTTAATCCTCTTTTTAATGGCTGCAACAAGTCACGACTTTTGGTTAAAAAACCTAAGTCCAAAAGTTTGGAAGACCTTACACATGTTGGTTTATGTAGCCTATGCATTGGTATTACTCCACATCGCACTTGGGATTTTACAATATGAGCAACATCCAATTTATTGGGGCTTATTGGTAACAGGTTTTCTAATCGTAAGTAGTTTGCACCTACTTGCCGCCAGTAAAGAACATCGTTGGCTAAAAGCGCAGAAAAAGTACTTAAAAGCCGAAGGATTTTATGACGTTTGTGCTATAGAGGATATTCCTAACAATTGTGCCAAAGGTGTCTTCATTGAGGAGCAAAATATTGCTATTTTTAAATACGATCAACAAATATCAGCCGTCAATAATGTTTGTCGCCATCAAATGGGCCCATTGGCAGAAGGTAAAATTGTGGATGGCTGTATTACCTGTCCTTGGCATGGTTATCAATACCTCCCTGCGAACGGACAATCACCACCTCCGTTTCAAGAAAAGTTAGAGACCTACGCCACTAAAGTCCTTAAAAATCGAGTTTGGGTGAATCCTCAACCACAAGAAGAAGGTACTTACCTAGAACCTGCAAAAATATAATTATGAGCTATTTCATTGGTTGGAATGACCAAATGCCAGCGCGCAATAAAAAAGCCTTACGTAAACTATTAATTCCTGTTTTTATTGGCATTCCTGTTTTGACTTTTTGCCTGGTCTTTTTTTCCAAACCCTTTAATGATCACCAGTTTGAGTTGGGGCAAATCAAATCCTTCACAGGGACTTATTATGCAGATCCCTTTCCAGTCTTATTATTGGAGGAGGGACAAAGCCCAGATGGATATGACCCCGCTGCTTTGTTAGTCGGTTATGGGAAAAACGGGGCCAAAGGCTTTATGGAATCCATAGAAG
>CAXIDD010000313.1:0-6436 GCA_964021975.1 uncultured Saprospirales bacterium
AAGTTTTCAGGAAACAAACCAGCTTTCCTCCAATACTTTCTCTTTGCAGCAAAATAGACCAAACCCATTCAAAGGTGAAACCGTAATAGAATTCATGCTGCCCAATGCAAAAAAAGCAAAGCTTTCTATTCAAGATATGACAGGTAGAATAATCAAAGTAATTGAAGGAAACTTCCAGCAAGGGAAAAATCAAGTCACCTTAAAGTCAGGTGACTTCCCATCTACGGGCATTTACTTATATACCCTAAGAACAGAAGATTTGACGGCTACTAAGAAGATAATTTTATCTGAAACAGTGAATCGAAGGTAGCATAAAACACATATTAAAGACTTACTTCTTATCCATAGTTTCAATTCCTAACCAATTTAGAGGCACGCCTTTTTGTTGATAATGTCGTGCCTTTTTGAGGTACCATTGAGCAGGTTTATCATCTGGATTTTCTTTACAGATTTGCTGAAACAGGCTTATAGCCTTTTCAAAATCCTCTTGGAAATAGTGGTCTTGCCCTGCTTTAAATAAAGCCTGGTGCTTACTTTTTTGCTGGTTCAGCTTAGGCGGGTCTCCCCCAAAACATTCGAGTAGTTCTAAGGTTTTGGATTTCCCCTTTACTTTGACTTCTCCTAGCCGTCTGATTTGCTGCATATGTTGTTCGCCTAATTCTTTGGCCACCGTTTTGCTGAGTAGGATGTTGGCGCCATAATACTTCGTCAAGCCCTCTACCCTAGAAGCCGTATTTACAGTATCAGAAGAAATAGTGATGCCCATCCGTTTTTCATTTCCTACAATTCCTATAATTACAGGACCTTTATGTAAGCCCACCCCAACTTTGACTGGTTTTCGTCCCTTTTCATAGCGCTCCCGGTTGTATTCCAACAACTCTAACTGGATGTCAATGGATGCTTTTACGGCATCTTCGGAATTAAAGAAAAAGGCCATGATTCCATCACCGAGCAATTGATTAATAATCCCATTATTTTTCGAAATAAAGCCCGACATCCGGTGGTGATAAGTCGACATAAAGGAGAAATTATCTTCGGGCGTCATTTGCTCTGAAATAGTTGTGTACGAACGAATATCACAGAAAAGCACGATCATTTCTGCGTGTCGATTGTCCCCTAATTGGGCATCCAAAATGGAATCTCGGCCTAAAAACCGGAGGTACTCTTTGGGTGTAAACCGACTGTAAGCCTCGGTTAGACGAATCTGCTTATCTAATGATTTTTCAAGATCCTTATAGAGTATGGCATTTTGTAAAGAAACGGCTACTTGTGCTGATAAAATACTGAGTACTTTCGTCTGTTTTTCACCAAATGCCTGGACAATTAGATTGTTTTCCAAATAAATGATCCCCTTTAATTTCCCTTGATGAATGAGCGGATAACAAAGGATGGATTTTGGGTCTTTATCCATAAAATAGGAATCATGAGCAAATCGCTCATCATTACCAACATAATCGATTACCAATGACTCTTGGGTCCGATAGGTATAATTGATAATGGACTCTGGCACTTTCCCACTTTCCTTTAAAGGAAGATTGTCCAATAAAACACCTTGCTCCTGCTCGATTTCGGAATAAGCACTGAGTAATAATTCCCCTTCTTTTTCCAACAGTAAATAACCGCTTTGTGCGCCTGCATTTTCTACAGCGATATCGATCATTGCTGGCAGTAACTTTTCCAAAACAATCTCACTGGATATGGATCGGGCAGATTTCATCAGGCTGGCCAAATCTAGATCTGAACTACTTCCTGAAGAAGATCGTTGCAATGTTGTATTGGCAATGGTCTGGTCTCCAGTAGAAAACGTATTTAACAGTAATTCTGGGTATTTTTGTAATAGTTGGTCTACTCTAGCTACTGCGCCCCATTGTTGGTAAGCATGCATACTTTCTCGAAGGTAAAACCGAGCTATTTGAGTTTGTCCATTCGCCAGATAATTACGTGCTAAAACCTCTTGGGCTATTGCAAGAATATGATTGAAACCTCTTTTTTTAGCATTTTCAAGTGTAGATTCTAGCAATTGGTTGGCCTTTTGGTGTTTGTCTTGTAACCTTGCAAATAAGCCTGCTATTAACAAAGCATGACACTCATAATTGACAGGACTTAGCTTTGCTTTTTTCCCCATCAACTTATGATGCTTTTTAATAATCCGGATTATTGGAGTTTTGTGGGTCCCATTTTCTTTATAAAACTTATACGCAGCCATGGCCATGGTTAAGGCGTAATCGGCATAACTGTAGATATCTTCCAGATAAGACATGTATTTATCCGCCTCCAAGATTTCCTCTATCTTGGTTTCTACTTCATTGAGCAGGTAGCTCAACTGAAAACTAGAGACAAAAGAAAAGGCCAGTTGTGCATAAGAATGCTCAGACCTAAATTGGTCTCGCTTTTCTTCCATACTTACTTCTCTACCATTCAATTGCCAAGGTATCATAGATTGGCCATTTAGGACCAATAAAGATTGCATACGACTGAGTAGCAAGTCATAACTATTCATATTTTCTTGTTGCTCCAAAATCTTCAGATACTTGAGGCCTTCTTTACAAAGATCATCCAGGTTTTTTCCAACTACAGCACCATCCCAAATCAAGTTATTTAGTAAAAACCCCGTATAGATGTGGTCACCTGCTTCTAGAGCCGATGGATAAAGTTGTTTAAATTCAAGTGCTGTACCGGAGGCATCATCCCTGAAATGTTTAACAAAATGAAAAAAGGTAAACTTTAAAGTATGAACGGGCATGGATCTGCCCATTTTTTCATTGAGTTGTAAAGCCATTTTTGAAAAATCGAATGCTGAATCCAAGTCACCAAAAGCTTTTTGCAAAATCATTCCATATCCCATATAAGCTAAAGAAGAATAGGGAGTTGTTCCTAATTTTATAGCATACCGTACTTGGAAAAGCACCATCCAGGCAAATAAATCCATGTTAGAAATATAAGCTGAAGGAGCGGCTTTAACCAGAATATTTGACAATTCGATGTGCTCAGGATTAGTACTTATTGGAAATTCAAGAATATCTTCCGGCTTGTTTTTCCGGAGTCTAAACTTGACCGTCAACAAGTCTGTGAGCACTCGAAATTTAGTTATTAAGTTTTTTTGTGGTAAGATGATCTTAAATAGCTTCAGCGATTGTTGTACCGTTTCGATTACCTTATCGTAGGCCACTTGTAGCGTATACATTTCGACCATCTTACGATGAATGCCCAACTTGTGGAGTCTATTTTCACATTTTGAAAGTACAAAACGAAGCATTTCTTCTGCTTTCCCTATCCGACCAGACAAAAAGTGACATTGAGCCGCTTCTATCCACAATTCATAAGTCAAGTCATAAGCAGTCGACCACGGTTTTTCAGGCAATAAGGCCAGGCCATTTTCTAAAAAATCAAGTGCTGGTCCGTAAGCATTAGAAGTAATGGCTTTGCGGCCAGCAGAAAGATTGAGCGAGGCATATTTATTTCTAAGGTCTTGGTTTCCTAGCTTTGAACGCCCTAAATTAATATGCGAGCAAATTTCAAAAATACGTTCATTGTTTTCTAAGTCAGCTGTAGCCGATAACAACTTTTGCCCGATCTTTAGATGGGTGGTTTCCCGATCTTCGGCTTTTAGTTGAGAATAAGCAGCTTGCTGGACCCGGTCATGCAAAAATCGAAAATTGGCATCAATCTGTTCTGAGGAATCACCACCCTTTTCATCTTGGTATAAAAGCGCACGCTGATCCAGATCATTAAGTAGTAAATAGTTATTGTTCGTTGGATAAATCAAGCCTTGGTCTAAGGCCTCTGTTAACAAAGGCAAAGATGATTCATTACTTATGGAATAAAGCGAGCGCAAGGAGAATTCATGCCCTATACAAGAAGCAAGCATTAGGTTCTTTTGAGTCTCTTTCGAACATTTACGGATCTTGCTAATCATTAGATCGACCACATTATCTGTAATATCCATTTTCTGGATATTGTTAATATCCCACTTCCATTTCCCAGTAACTTCATCAAAAAATATCCCTTTCTCTTCATGAAGAGTTTTGAGTGCTTCAATCAGGAAAAAGGGATTCCCTTCGGTTTTGTGAAGGAGCAAATTGGCTAAAGTTGCCGTTTCCTGGGGTTCTTGATAGAGTACGTCAGCCAATAATTCTCGTATATCTTCTTCCTTTAATGGAGAAAGATGGATTTCCTGAAAAGGACTAGTTTGCCGGATTTTTTGGGAAGTTTCCGTAAGGGGATGCGTCTCATCCACTTCGTTATGACGATAAGATCCCATAAAACACAACCACTTTATATCTGGATCTGAAAATAGCAACTCGATTAGTTGTAAAGAAGCCAAATCTGTCCATTGCAAGTCGTCCAAAAACAGAATCAATGGATGCTCCGCACTGGCCATTGTTTTGAAAAATGCTTTCCAGGTATAAAGGAAACGGTTCATGGTTTCCTCCGGAGAGAGCACTACCGGCGGTGGATAAACGCCCAAGATCAATTCAAACTCAGGTACTAATTCGTTAATGATGCCAACATTATTCCCCAAGGCTTCCAGTAGTTGATTTCTCCATCTCGCTATTATAAACTCCGGCTCGGCTAGCAATTGTCGAGCCAAAGCACCAAAAGCCTGGCTAAACCCGTGATAAGGTGTTCCTCGATTAAATTGATCGAATTTACCCGAAATAAAAAAGCCATTAGCTGCCACAATATGCTTTTGGACTTCCCGCACAAAAACAGTTTTTCCAATCCCTGGAGACCCCGAAACCAAGACCATTTCGACCTGTCCTTTTCGGGTTATTTGCTGAACAGTTTCTGAAAGTTCAGCTATCTCTTGATCACGTCCATATATTTTAGATGGTATTCGAAAGGTTCGAATAAGATCTTTAGCCCCTAAGGAGAATGAATTAACACGGCCCGTTTTTTGCCATTCGTCTAAGCATTTTTCTAAATCATGTTTCAAACCAGCGGCACTTTGATACCGATCTTCCGGCATTTTAGCTACTAATTTTCTGATGATTTGTACGATCATCTCGGGAATATCCTCCCGGAAGCCTCTGGGATCAGGAAGCACACCCGCTAGGTGCGTATGCACCCATTCCAACGGGCTCTCTGCTAAGAACGGCAAACAACCAGTGAGCATTTCGAAGAAACTAATCCCTAATGCATAAAAATCAGACCGGTAATCAAAAGGCCGATTCATCCTTCCGCTACATTCTGGAGAAAGATAAGCCAGAGAGCCTTCCCAACTACCTTCAACGACCTGGAGTGGTGCCTCTGCTTGTGTCTGTGTCGACAATCCAAAATCATATACCGTTGCCTTAAATTCGTCTTCATGGAAGAGGATATTATCTGGTTTCAGGTCCTTATGAATGACTTTTTTTAGATGTAACTCCCCCAGAATTTCACTCAATTGGATGGCAATTTTCAAGAAAACCGGAATTTCAATTGCTTGTTTTCCTAAGAATTGCCTGAGGGGAATACTCCCGTCGTCTTTCATACTAATGAAGTGTCGGTTTTGCAATTTGCCGAAATCTTCAAAATCAGGAATCCCTTCCATATCAAGTGACCGGACCAATTCATACTCTTGCTTAAAACGAGCAAGCTCTAATGGACCAGGATATTCGTTGGCCAATACTTTCAAAATCATCTTACACTGGTCCAATTGTCTAATTGCCCGGTAGATAACAGTATTGTTCCCCTGGTAAAGTGTTTTCTCAATATGATATGCCCGATCAGCTGACATTAGGAGGGCGTTTTTAGTTTTCTCAAAATACAATATCAAAGCGCTTATCGAATCCTGTCTTTCTCTCCATGAATTTCCTGTTTCCCACCCATGATTGCTCTGGCCGTTTGTTTACCCGCAATCACCGCCGCTTCCACACATCCAGCATTAAAGCCATTGTCGATCCAATCTCCGGTAATCAAAAAATCATTAAAGCCATTCTGATCCGTTTTTAAGCGGTTGGCACTACTATTGGTTTCAGAAAGTACATAGAGCTCAGATGGATCAATATTTACTTTAAAAAACTGCTGATCAAAACGAGCCTGTCCTTCCTGCTCTTTTATATCTACCAACAGATTCCAGTTGAATTGGTCCGGTGCATTCTCAGGAGAAGTATTTGGCCACAAATGATGGCTTAAAGTTTTTAAATACTCCAAGGTATTCGCTTTAACCTTGGCCAAAGCTTTTTCTGGCACACTGTGGTCATTAAAATCCCATTTATAGGGCACTTTCCGTTCAACGGGTCCACATACATAAGCAATGTTATTCGGATAGGAATTATTGGGCCAAGTCTCGCGAATAATCAAGTCACTCATATCAGCCCAAGTATCAAAAGGCTCTTGGTAAGTTCCAGAAAGAGGCCTTTCTGACATCCAATAAGGCCACCCTAAACCCGCAATATCGGGGCTAAACCATAGTTGAAAAGCCTGCGTTTCTGTGGCCGTCACCAGTTTGACC
>CAXIDD010000314.1:0-6404 GCA_964021975.1 uncultured Saprospirales bacterium
GGTATTGATTTTAAATATCTAAACGCTAATGATTTTAGGGCACGTTATCAAGACCAACTAAAATGGATTTATGATCTACACCAAAAAGGTGTAAATATTTGCTCCATCTGTACTGGCGCATTTGTTTTGGGCCACGCACAGCTTTTAAACCGACGCGACTGCACTACGCATTGGAAATACTGCGATCGACTTCAATCAAAATTTCCACAAGCACAGGTAAAGAGGCAACGACTTTTTATAGAGGCGAACGGTGTCTTTACTAGCGCCGGCGTTAGTTCAGGTATCGATCTAAGTCTCCATATTTTAGAAAAAGAATTCACAAAAAAACTGGCTTTAAATGTTGCCCGTGAAATTGTAGTTTATTTACGTAGAAATGCGGAAGACCCTCAACTTAGTCCCTTCTTACAACATCGCAATCATATGGATGAACGAGTCCAACAAGTACAAGATTATATTTATCAAAATATAGAGCAAAAATTGACCATTACCCAGCTCGCAATGGAAGTATATGTAACCCCACGGCATTTAAGTCGTATTTTTACAGCAGCAACTGGCTTGACTATCTTATCTTATATTCAAAAACTACGGGCTGCTCAAAAAAATATAAGCGATAGTCTATAAATACCATTTAAATTATTCATTGGCATTCCTTATTTTGAGCAAAAGAAAAGTCAAAAACCCCCAAACCACCAAGAAATATGAGTACTTATTTTGAACTTGAAATAAAGGATAAAATCGCCCACCTTGCTTTTAACCGTCCAGAAAAAGCCAATGCGCTGAATGGTGATGCCTGGAAAGAAATGCGTAATCATTTTGAATCCTTCAGTCAAAACCCAGAAGTACGCGTTGTGGTACTGAGTGGTAATGGGAAACACTGGTGTGCTGGAATCGATTTAGAACTACTAATGAGTTTAGCTGAGATGCAATCCATTGATTGTGAAGGACGCAAACGTGAACAGATACGTGGCTTTATTGAAGAGCTACAAAGTTGTATCAATTCGATTGAACGTTGTAAGAAACCCGTGTTAGCAGCCATTCACAATGGCTGTATTGGTGGTGGCGTAGATATTGCAACGGCCTGTGATATGCGCTATTGCACAACAGATGCCTATTTTACCGTCAAGGAAATAGATTTAGGCTTAGTAGCTGACATTGGTACTTTACAGCGACTTCCCAAAATTGTAGCGCCAGGAATTGCCTACGAGATGGCCTATACTGCTCGAAAAGTCTTCGGTCCAGAAGCCGTACAGATTGGATTGGTTAATCGGGTATTTCCTGAAAAAGAATCACTGCTAAAAGAAGTCATGGACATCGCCCAGCAAATTGCCGAAAAATCACCACTGGTAGTTCGAGGAATAAAAGAAAACATTCAATTTAGCAGAGAGCATTCCGTAGCTGAAGGCCTGAAATACATAGCTACTTATAATGCGGCTTATGTACTTAGCGATGATTTGATGCAAGCTTTTCAAGCAAATATGACCAAACAAAAACCTACATTTAAAGACTAAATCATGCAAATTAACCAAAGTGAATACAGCTCATTTTATCATACTTACGTAAGCAAAGTCCCTGAAGGAGACCTAATCACACAATTAAAAAAACAAACAGCGGAGACCCTTAGGCTTTATAAGACCATTACCGAAGAACAATGGAATAGTGCCTATGCACCAGGAAAATGGACCATTAAAGAGCTTTTGGTACACTTGTTAGACTCCGAACGCGTATTTTCCTATAGAGCCTTACGAATTGCTCGGGGTGACCAAACGCCTTTAATGGGATTTGAACAAGATGATTATATTCCTACATCTGAAGCCAATCAAAGGACTGTAAATGATTTATTAGAAGAATATCAAAATCTACGCGCTTCCACAATTAGTCTGATAAAAAGTTTTAATCCGACTATGATGGCGCGAACTGGTACCGCTAGTGGAGCTACTATTTCAGTACGGGCACTTTGTGCGATCATGGCTGGCCACGAAATTCATCACCGTCAAATTATCGAAGAACGTTATTTAGCATAAAAATATCTTTAAGTAATCAAACAAATATGACTTCTATAACGGATAAAAAACTGGAAATTTATGAGGATGACGATTCTCTAGAAATCTCTTTCAAGTGGTTCAGCCCAATGGCCTTTTTCCTCTTGTTCTTCTCCATTTTTTGGGTTGGCTTTTTAGTTTTCTGGTACGCTATTAGCTTTTCTACAGGTGCGCCTCTTATGGCTATCTTGTTCCCGTTAATCCATGTCGGTGTAGGAGTTGGTTTGGTTTATTATGTTCTATGCTTGTTTTTTAATAAAACTTATTTTCATATTCATGATGGGGAATTGAATGTTATTCACCAACCAATCCCCTGGTGGAAAGGTAATCGAAAAATGAATATTGAGGACATCTCCCAGTTTTATGTCAAAGAAAAGAAAAGCAGCAGTAAAAATGGAACAAATTACACCTATGACCTAAGGGCCAAATTGCGCAACAACGAAGATAAAAGCATTATGGCCATCGACAATATTAGTAGTCAAACTGCTATGGAACTAGAAAAACGTTTAGAAAAGTTCTTAGGCATCCAAGATCAGCCCGTCAAAGGAGAATACCAAAGCATTGGATCACAAAAAGAGCCTCAATTCAAGTTGGCAAGAAAACATTTTAAAAAGAATATTAACGCCACCTTTTCTGATCTATATTTTGCAGAATCCAACAATGAAATTCACTTCGAAGGTACCCCGCTTAAGGTAGCAGCCATTGCACAATATGATTGGCATAATGGAAATACCGATAAGCTTTTACAATTGTTGGACGATCAACAAGTAGAAACCATCATTTACATCAAGCAACAAAAAGCCATCCTCAAGGCTTTTCAAGAACAAGATCTTATCCAGGGAAAAATGCCAATTACCTTTAATCAATCTGCTCCCGCTAAAACCATTGAAATTGATGGCATCACTTTTTTTCTGGAGCAATCTTACATGGGAGAAAGCTTTTTTTCTTTCACAACGGGTCATTCTGAAACCAAGCAATGGCTTTATTTCAGTGAAGATCAACAACAATACCTAAGGATACAAGAGCAAAAAGGTCAATTATCCTATAGTAAGGGCCGTCAACTTAGTGCGGATGATTTTAATGCGCCTCTTGATCTAAATAAAATGCCCGAAATACAAAAGCCCAACCCCCAAGCTAGAGATTGGGAGAATGGAGACTTTGTTTAATCTTCCCAAGGTACTTTTGAGGAACGGTAATAATTGATGCCCAATTGGTCAAACAATCCTTGCTGTTTGGCTAACCGGACCCTATACTCAGTCCAATTACGTTTGGATTGTGGTGTCCAGGCAACTTCGGCATATCCTGGTAAACGTGGAAAAACGAGGTATTCGATTTCTTCTAGGTTTGTGACTGTTTCCGACCATAAAGGTGCTTCCACCCCTAAAATATTAGCATCGTTCAACTGTTCTTCTAAAGCAGCTGGATCCCACTGATAGCCTTTGTCTACCTCGATTACACCAGCCCAATTTAAACCCAACTTCGTGGTCGTGTCGTATTTCATATCCAGATAAGCGTATTTAGCTGGAGACATAATCACTTTGAGATTTTTTTCGGCGGCGGTATTCGCATTTTTGGCACTAGACCAATACTGGGCAATAGCATTTGATTCTAAATCACCCAACACCACTTCGTCCCAACCTACTAGTTGTTTATCATATTGATTAACAATCTTTTGTACCCGACTGATAAATTTAATATAGTCTGGCTTAGCGGTTACGTGTGACTCATCTCCACCTATATGTAGATAAGGGCCAGGCGTTATGGCGGCTAACTCTTTCATCACATCATCTACAAATTGGTAAACAACTTCTTTATCGGTACAAAATGTACTGAACCCAACATGCGTTCCTGTGTACAATTCTCGGGCCTTATTGTCGCAGTTGAGTTCTGGGTAAGCCACCAAAGCAGCGTTGGTATGTCCAGGCATATCTATTTCTGGGACGATGGTAATAAAACGATCAGCCGCATACTTTACAATTTCTTGATAATCGGCTTGCGTATAAAAACCGCCGGGTCCCCCACCAACTTGAGTTTGCCCACCAATTTCTGTCAGTTTTGGCCAAGACTTAATCTCTATACGCCAGCCTTGATCATCGGATAAATGCAGGTGTAGAACATTCATTTTATACATTGCCAAATAGTCAATATAGGTTTTTACAGTTGTCACATCAAAGA
Organism: uncultured Saprospirales bacterium; assembly: GCA_964021975.1. Lineage (GTDB taxonomy): Bacteria > Bacteroidota > Bacteroidia > Chitinophagales > Saprospiraceae > DATFKA01. Next base: position 4,215 of record CAXIDD010000314.1, read on the forward strand.
AATGCCGAGCGACATCTAGCATACTTCCTCGATAAGCAAACCTGGGATAATCGGTTATGGTACCCGCACCAATGGCCAGTAAGGTATCAATTGCAGTTTGGTCCTTTATTTCAAGTGGTAAAAGTTGTTGCAAAGTTTGCATTCCGTAGAACAATCCAACAGTTTGTGGCGCAGTAATTTGCAGGTTGGTCTGACTAATTTTCATTTGATAAGCTTCGTCATTATCCACCGCTGCTAGGGTATCTAAATTTAAGAAAATAGCACCAGGTACCATAGATCCTTGTGCTACTGTCAAATCATATCCCGCCAAATCAGCTATTAATGCAGCTATTTTTTGCGCAATTGGCGCTACAACTTCCTCCGAGTAATAAATCGGAGTATTGGCATTAATCGGGAAAGCGAAACCGTCTGCGATTTGCACTTCTACAGGTAAGGGCAATAGGCGCTCTGTCGCTAGATTTTTTTCAATTTCTGGTAAGGAGGGAGTGCAAGCGTTGAAACTTATGGTTAAAATCGCTAAAAGTGATAAGCGTAGTATCTTTGGCATAGCAATGGTTATTTGAAGCACCAAGGTAAAAGAAATACCCGAATTCTGCGCAAGCAGAATCCGGGTACTTTTCACCTTTTATTACAAAAAGCTAGGATTAGTATCCTGCGTTTTGTGTAATATTTGGATTATTGTCAATCTCCGCACGTGGAATTGGGTTAATCAACTGAGGATTATTCCAGGTTACTTCGAATGAATCAAAAGTTGTGAACTTCGTCCAAGTTTTTTGGCGACGAGTCAAATCGAAGGAACGATCACCTTCGAAAGCGAACTCTCTACGACGCTCATCCAAAATCGCATCAATCAAATCAGCTCCAGTAGCAGTAGAAGCAACATAGCTAGGATTAACTCTGCTAGCTACAGCATCTAGATCTTCACGCGCACCCTCTTCATTACCTAATTCAGCACGAGCTTCCGCACGCATCAAATAAACATCAGCTAGACGCATTACTTTGATATAATCTTGGCCAGTTTCACCATTAGGGTATTTACCTTCTGGGAATAAAGCATCCCGCTCTCCATCTGCACGATCACCACGGATCATCACACTACGACGTACATCTGTTTCAGCATAAGCATTGTAAAGATCTTCTGTAGCCAAAACATCACCATAACCATCTTGATCCATGATTCCACCGATTGAGTTTACCCCAATGTTATCAGCAGGTGTGTTAACAACGGTGAAGATGTCTTCGGAACCAAAATTAGCTCCCCAAGAATTTAACCAAGCATCACCATCTGCATAAAGAGAATAACGACCGCTATTGATAACTGCAGTAGCTAAAGTTTCTACTTCAGACCAGTTTTCTTGGTATAAGTGAACTTTAGCTAAAATAGCCTGAGCACCTTCTTTAGATAAACGACCATTAGTCTCTAAGGTCATTAGATCAATACCTCTTTCCAAATCACTAACGATTTGAGCATATACTTCAGCTACAGTTGCACGAGCAGGTGTAATGATGTTACCATCTGTACCCTCATTATTTAAAGGAATACCAGGGCTAGCACCATTGTCTGCAGTATAAGGTAAAGCAAACATTTTCACTAAATTCCAATAGGTCAAGCCTCGCAAAGCGTGTGCTTCTCCTAAACGGCTATCTGCTTCCGTTTGCTCTGAAGATAAAACTTCTGCATTTGGAAAGTTATTGATAATGTTAGAACTATTTACAACCGTCTCATACATATCTGACCATTCATTGGTACAGAATCCACACTGATCGATATTAGAGAAATCATCAAAGTTCAAGAAACGTCCAGCGTTTTTACTGCTGATGTAAACATTGCTACCACGTAGGTCTGGAATTAAAGGTAGATCCCAGCCATAGATGTTGGCATCTTGTAAATTACTGTAAACCCCGAGTACTGCGGCATTAATAGAATTCAAATCTACGATCGCACTACTGATCGATAGAGATTGCTGTGGCTCCAACTCTAGGAACTCTTCTCCACAAGCGGAGAAGCTGAGCACAGAAATGATTAAAAAAGACTTTATTAATATTTTCATTTTTGTTCTTTTTGATATTAAAACGTTTAGAAACGAAAATAACTAGATCAAATAGGTATTAGTTATTTTATTTCTATTGCTTACTTTTTGAAGGGATTACTTAGAAAGAAAAGTCCAATCCAAAAGTAAATGTTTGAGG
>CAXIDD010000315.1:0-6399 GCA_964021975.1 uncultured Saprospirales bacterium
TAAATGCACAGGATCAAATTACGGCAGCGATTACAAAGGTAGACGCTGAAAAAACTGAGAAAAAAACTGAGAAAACAGAAGAGGTGAAACCGGAAACACCAGTTGAGGAAGAAGAAGGCACTAAGTTTACGCTTTCAGGTTCTGTAGACACTTACTTTCGGAGCAACTTTAACGGACCAAATGATGCCGAAGAATTCGGTGTTGTTGCTCCAGCTACTTCCTTTGCCAACTTACCTGGATTTTCCTTAGGGATGATCAACTTGGTAGGTACTGTAACGGGAGAAAAAGCGGGTGTAGTGGCAGACTTAGTATTCGGCCCTAGAGGTTCGGATGCCGTCTTTGCATCTCCTTTATATTCTAATTCAGCTCAAATTGTCAACCAATTGTATGCTTATTGGAATATGTCGGATAATGTGACTTTGACTTTAGGTAACTTCAATACCTTTTTAGGATATGAGGTAATTTCACCTTCGGCTAATTTCAATTACTCGACTTCTTACATGTTTTCTTATGGTCCTTTTTCTCATACAGGATTGAAAATAGATGTAGCAACCGAAAGTGGCTTTAGCTTTATGGGTGGTATTCTGAATCCGACGGATATTACAGAATTCAACCCAACTGGCGATTATTTCGTTGGTGCTCAAGTTGGTTATGGAGGGTTCTACCTGAATGGTTTGTTTGGTGAAGATTACAGCCAAATTGACTTAACAGGTGGCTTGGACGTCAGTGAAAAAGTATATTTAGGCGTCAATGCAACCATTACCGATACGGGTGATGATACCGGCTTCTCTGGAGCAGCTCTTTATGCGCAGTATGCAGTCAATGATGACTTCAAACTCGGTACTAGAGTAGAGTATTTCAAAGATAAATCGATTGTTTTCGGAGAGTTACCAGAAGCTAATGCTTTAGACATTACCCTTACGGGAAATTATAGTGTCGGTAATTTAACCATCATCCCCGAGTTAAGATTAGATACTAACTCTGAAGATGTATTTTTAGATACAGATGGTGCTGCTAATGGTAGTCTTGCTTCTTTTGTCCTGGCCTTTGTTTATTCATTTTAAACTTTCCTTCTATGCGTTTCGCTTTGCCAGCGAAACAAAAAGGACGGAGCTGATCAATAATTTTAAAACATTAAAACAAACTTTTAACAATGGCAAAATCCAAGTTAGAGTACATTTGGCTCGACGGTAACAACCCAACTCAATTACTTAGAAGCAAAACAAAAATTCTTAGTGACTTCGGTGGCACACTAGAAGAATGTCCAATGTGGTCATTTGATGGTAGTTCTACCCAACAAGCAGTAGGTGGTGCTTCTGATTGTTTACTAAAGCCAGTCGCAATCTACCCAGATCCTGATCGCACGAATGCGTTCCTAGTTATGACCGAGGTATTAAATGCAGACGGTACTGCACACGAAACCAATGGTCGTGCAAAAATTGATGATGAAGATGAAGATTTCTGGTTCGGTTTCGAACAAGAATACTTCCTATGGGATCCTGAAACGGACAAACCATTAGGTTTTCCTAAAGATGGTTACCCAGAGCCACAAGGACCTTACTACTGTAGTGTAGGTGCGAATCGTGCTTATGGTAGAGAAATTGTAGAAGAGCACCTTGATATCTGTCTAGAAGCAGGCTTAAACGTTGAAGGTATCAACGCGGAGGTAGCTGCTGGTCAGTGGGAATTCCAAATCTTTGCTAAAGGAGCAAAAGCTGCTGGAGATCAAATTTGGGTAGCTCGTTTCCTATTAGACAGGACTGCTGAGAAATACGGTATTTTCATTGAATACCACTGTAAGCCTGTAACCGGTGACTGGAATGGTTCTGGTATGCACGCCAACTTCTCCAACTCTGGTCTACGTACCGCTGGTAACAAAGCGTACTATGACAAAGTATGTGAAGGATTTGGTGCTTCTCCAGAAATCATCAAAGAGTGTATCGACAACTACGGTGCAGACAACCATTTGCGCTTGACTGGTCTACACGAAACACAGTCTATTGATAAATTTAGCTACGGTATTTCAGATCGTGGTGCTTCTATCCGTATTCCGATTGCAACCGTAGAGAACGATTGGAAAGGATGGTTGGAAGACCGTCGTCCAAACTCCGCAGCAGATCCTTATAAAGTTGCTGCCGTGATTATCAAAACGGTAAAAGCTACTTTGGGAGAATAATCCGAACGAAAAATCAGCTCTAGTTCTGGCATAGTAAAATGCCATTGCTTAGTCCGCCTGTCCGCAGGCGGACAGGTTTTACTAGACTGACTCATAAAAACCTGATTTCTCGTAAGGGAAGTCAGGTTTTTTTATTGCCAAAAATAAAGCCTTAAATGACCTTTGATGCCTGCTGACCGCAGGAAGGCAGGTTGCAGGATTATGCTTTGAGTTAGTAGAATCTTTAGTATGCCTATTCTATCTAAGTGTTCTACTTGTTCTCTAATGCTCTATGTGTTTCAAATAAACAATTCTTCCACAAATTTCCCATGAAAACCTACCGGGATGTTGTGTGGTAAACGCGCCTTCGAAATCTCTTCCAAATTGCGGGCATTAAATAAGTACAGCCAGGTAGACTTTTCGATGGAATTAAAAACCAAAACCGCTAAGTAGCCATCATCCTCCGCTTCTCCGCCTGCCTTCGGAATAAATAGCGGTTCTCCGGGTAGATGTGGATGCAATGATTTTACTTGAGCTTCGGCTTTCGTGACATCTATCTTTTGGATGCCATCCAGTATTTGATAATCTGCCTCTGGAGGCAAACCCAAGCTCCATACATATTGATAATTTTTCCCCGTAAGGGAAGGATGAAAACTCGGTAACTCCCCCAAATAAGGGCTAAGGATGCTTCGCTCTACCGATTGATCTTCCAAGTTTAATACAAAACGAGTCAATGCTCCCGCAGGTGTCCCAGAATCATCTCCGGCAAAAAGTTTTTTGTTGACTTCCGCACCGGGAAAGTCGGGCATCATAAAACCATCAACTACTACCCTATTTTCATCTAAATCAAAGCCATTGGTAAAGTGAAAAATAAAGCCAAAATCCGTTTCGAAAGTCACCTCACGGTTAGCATCTCCATCAAAAACTAAAATCTCGATAGGAGCACCTTTTTTAACTCGCATAGAAGCTACGGGCGGAGCAAAACCTAGGAACATCTTTAATAAACCGAATTGTACGGGTGTAAAAAAGAAGATGCGTCGGTTTTTAGCAGTCAAAATAAAATCGTGCGTAAAAGCCACTGCGGGTAATTCTTTGACGAACTGCTCTACTCTTTGACCATTTGATCCCACTGTATATTGTACTAAGCGCTGCTTGATACCAGCTACCGTGCCAAAATTGTGCAGAGCACCAGTATCTGGATGAATCTTGGGGTGGGCACTAAACGCCATTTCAGGCAAGATTTGCCGATCGAGCCAGGAAAATTGGTTCAGTAAGGCACCATCATAATCGAAGCGACCGATCGTTTCTAAGGTATATGGATCAATCTCATGCGGAATACCACCTTCCCAAAGCGACAGGAGCTTATTACCATGCCAAATCACGCTGGTATTGGAGGCATTTTTAAACTGAGTTTTCATGAGGTTCTTTAGGAAACCACCGGGGAGGTTGGTACCAAAACTACGGTAGCGCATTTTCCCAGATGCATTTTCTGCTTGCCACTCTTTCGTCTCAACGTACCGATTGCTATAAGTCACTTGTCCATCTTGAAAACTAAACTTGGTGATCATCCCGTCTCCATCGAAGATATGATCATAACGAACCCCTTGATGAACAAACCGACCATTTCCATTACGAAATAAAGTACCTTTTAGATCCAGTGGTAGAGGTCGATCAAAGTCCAGTGGAAAGTGCTGGTAACTTTGGGAAACCGATTTATTGTATTCAAAATAATCAAGAAGGCGTTGCTGCATAAATTTAGTATTCTATCCTTTTAATAGAATTTAGGCCTGTAAGTTCAGGGGGGATCTATTTTTCCAATAAAAAGCAAGTCGAACGAACATCAAGGGACCATCATCGTTGTAGAATAAAGGCTTAATCACCCAAAATTATTAAACACAAAATATTATAAATGAATTACTTAGGTAAGAAAAGAGCAGAACTAGAAGACACCGTTTACGAACTAAATACTTTTTTGGCAAATTATCAGATTTATTACCAAAACCTACGGAATTTCCATTGGAATATAGATGGTCAGCATTTTTTCGACTTACACGAAAAATTTGAAAACCTATACAACAAAGCAAAAATCAATATCGATGAAATCGCCGAACGGATTTTAACCCTACGATTTGTACCATTGAGTACCTACGCAGATTACATCAAAGAGGCCAAAATTAAGGAAGCCGGAAAAGTAGACGATACTAGAGATATGGTCCAAACCATTCTAGAGAACCATCAAATTTTGATTCTAAACATGAGGCAAATTATAAAAGCTGCTGGAAAAGCAGAAGATGAAGGAACCATTGATTTAATTGGCGCCATGTTGAGAGATGCAGAAAAAGAATCGTGGATGCTAGATTCCTGGGCAGCCAAAGAAATGGCAACCGCATAAGGTAAGGACTATAATTTTGAATCCTTCTTTCTAAACCTTTCCTACTCAAGTAGGGAAGGTTTTTTTATTGAATATTGTTACTATTTGGTGAAGCAGAATTTGCAGAATTGTAAATTTTTCAGAATTTGACCTTTGTCCCTTTAGATGACCTCAGATGCCTTAGGTACTTCAAAAAATAGATTACACATCCATATTAGCAACAGAAATCAATGCACAGCGCTCCAAATTTAGTGCTGTCAACTGCCCTAAATGGGTCTTGTGTGGGTATACACAACCATTATCCAGATTCACGACTTGTCCTTTCCCTTCCTTCAGGTCCGCCACCTGCGCCTCTGTTTCTAGAAGCGGAACAGGCGTATGCCCATGGATGATCCAACGATTGCCCAGCCATTCATAATTAATCTTGTCGTACCAATAGCGCGCCCAGAGCATATCTTCGGTAGCGTCCAGCGGATTCTCAGGTGCAAAGTTCAACCCACCGTGCGTGAAAATATAAGGTCCAATTTCCAGATAATAAGGTAGTTCCATGATAAAGTGTAAATACTTTTCATCTATTTGTTCTGCATGTGGCACCCCAAAACTTGCCAAGGTAGATTGGCCGCCGGCCGAAAGCAAGCGCCTGTGGGCAGGTGGATAACCAGAAGTGGCATCCAATAAAATTTGCTCATGATTCCCCCGTAGGCAATGCAGCTGATAGCCTTTTGCTTTTAATTCAAAGATCAGATCAAAGACACCTTTAGCATCTGGACCTCGGTCGGTATAGTCTCCTAGTAAGACTAAGGTATCGTTTTTTTTAAGCTTGATTTTCTTCAACAACTGTTCGAAGGACTTTCTACAAGCATGAATATCGCCAATCGCATAAGTGGACATCTAAAATTGTGTTTTGGGTCTAGTAAAGAATGGCGTCAAAAATAAAGTACTATTTTAAAACAAGCGCAGATTTTTGTTTAAATTTCTTTATATTTGCGACCGCATTCGGAACTTTTGGCCTCTTATGCCAATTGATACCACCATGGTCCCGTAGTACAACGGATAGTATGTAGGTTTCCGGAGCCTGAGATGGAGGTTCGATTCCTCCCGGGACCACTGAAATCATAAACACATGATAATCATGTATTTATGATTTTTAATTTTACACAATACGTTTTCACCCTAAAAACATAATTAACTATTTTTCAGATGCTTATGCAATAGGAAACTCCCTATTTGTAAAACTTTTTCTAAAATAGTTCTAACTTATTTTTGTTTTTCTAACATAACATAAGGCTATAAGAAACGGTCTCGCCTAAATCTTAGGAAGAAGGGACATGTCCTGCATTTCTCAAAAGGGAAATGTATGATCGAAATTGGAGACAGCTGGGTCAACTTATCTTCCGTTTTCATCGTTCTCTCACTTCAATTACAATCCTACTCGACATTCCAGACCCTTTCATCAATCAATCTTAACCAAAAGGTAATTTGTCCCTCTACCGCCAGCAGCATCTTTTACCAAAATCTCTTTTTGTAGGAGATCCTGAATGTCTCGCAGGGCCGTATCATTGGAACACTTGGCAATTTTTGCCCATTTCCCAGTAGTTAATTTGCCATAAAAACCATCTAACAATTTATTGATCAACTTTATTTGACGATCATTAAGTTGGGTTGTAGTATGTCTGGTCCAGAAATGATGCTTTTGCAGTACTTTCTCAAGGATTTCTTCCGACCCTTCCAGTGCATTCAAAAGACAATCTAAAAACCATTCAAGCCATTTGGTAATGTCCAGTGTTCCCTTTTGGGTTTGCTCTAGGATGTTGTAATATCCTTTTCTTTCTTTTCTAATTTGAGCAGACATGCTGTAAAACCGTTGTGCTAC
>CAXIDD010000316.1:0-6384 GCA_964021975.1 uncultured Saprospirales bacterium
CCCAATGCCAACATACGGATTACACAAGGTATACAACCTGCGATCATGGTTATTGATGGTCTAGTAGTAGATGTCGCGGCTGGCAATACACCACCTTTCTTTCAGACCATTGATATTGAATTCATTGATGTTATCAGGCCTACCCAAGCTCAAGTGCTTTTTGGGGAGTATGCTATTGGTGGGGCAGTGGTGTTTACCCTCAGAGAAGAGGCGGCAAGGATTGGAGATCAATCTGCTGCTAAGTTGAAGGGGACGGTTTCACTTTCTTATCCTGGTTATTATCAAGCCCGAGAGTTCTTTCTACCAGATTATAGCAAAAAACCAAAGGTGAATCCAAAGCCAGACCTTCGTACGACTATTTACTGGAACCCCCAGCTGCAATTGGATGATAATTCAAAGCCAATTAAGTTTTATACTGGAGAGAAGTCTGGAATCTACGTTATTCAAGTGGAAGGAATCACCGATGATGGACGTCCTTTTGTGCATTGGGAAGACATTGTGATTGGTAATTAGGTGATATAGTAAAACTGGTAACTACCGAATAGGAATAGTATCACTAGCAAAAGTAGGCACCTGATATCCACCAGTATCAATGTGTACATTGGTCCAATTTTGCATAATAGCAGCTCTTTCCTTGGGTGTTGTTTCTGTTTCAAAAATAAACAACTGTTCTAATGCAGGTAACTCCTTTAAAGATGCTAAGCCTGCGTCGCTAACATTTGTATTGACCAAGTTCAGATACTTTAGGTGCTTTAATCCTTTGAGCTGTGCCAGTCCTTTATCGGTAATACTCGTATTGTCGAGGTATAATTTACTAAGATGAGGCATTTGAGCAAGTACGGCCATTTGTTGATCATTAAAGTCGGAGTCACTCAATTTTAGCCAGACGACTTGTTCTCCAATAGCAGATAGGGCTTGGATAGCGGTGGAGTCAATGGGTTTGACATTCACAAAATTCACCGATAAAAAAGAGTTGTTTTGACCAATAGGGATCACGGCAGCCCGTAGCTCACTTAAGGCTTGAATATCACTAGAGCTAGCTGGTTTAATATCAATTGCAGGATAGATTTCCTTAGGTTCAGTTTCTGTGGCTGGCATTGGATTTTCTAAAGCAGCTAAATGCACTTGTAGTGAAGGGTTTTGCTCTAAATCTTGCACACGAGCTTCGTAACTTGAACCCTGTTCAATCCACCAAGAAAGCAGTTCTTTTTGGGCTTTGGTGAGTTCGTCTTTTTCATTGGGAGGCATGTGTTCATCCTCACGAAGTGGTAAATGAATGCGTCGCAGGATTTCACTTTCTTCAGGCTTGAGTTGATCTAAAAGTATTTTCCCACTTTTCCCGCCTGCTGCGATAAAATCGGGACTATCCAGGCGAAGTTTACCTTTCTGTTTTTGAGCATTATGACACTTATAACAGCTTTCTTTTAAAATGGGGACCACAATATCCTCATAAACCAAAGCCTCTTGTACGTTGGTAATGACCGGTTGGGGATCTTCCTTTCCTACGAACCAGCTTTTAAATGGTTGGGGCATATAGACGTATAGATAATCCGCTCCGTGTGTTAAAGATCCTCCTAAATGCCCAGTCATAGAAATTAATAAAAACAGTAAAATAGCCACCAGTTTAGCGGAACGCCCTTCTTTTAGGTAATCGCTCTTTTTTAAAAAATATACACTAAAGGCAGCGACGGCCGTACTGATACCTAACCATTGATGTTGTACTAAGGTAGCTCCTGCATAATCGCCACTTCTAGAAAGTAGGTAGCCAGTGAGGCAAGAAAAAACGGCGGCGATTGTACCCAAGAAATAAAGTAAAGAAACCGAACCTTTTAATTGCTGGAACCGCTCCCGGCTAGATAACCAATCAAATAAAACCGCTACCATTAAAATACCAATGGGCAGATGTACCCACAAAGGATGAAAACGGCCGATAAATTGAGCGAAACTTTCCATTGTTAGTCGATTGTTGAGTTCGAGAGGGTGAAGATCTTATCTGGAATAACGAGCGCGCCAAAGGTCTTTCATATGTTTATTAATCGTCCAGAGGTCCGTAATGGGTTGATTAGTGAAAGGAACCGTTGGCATGTATCCAGGTGGTCCAAACTCGGTGGTCATAGTCAAGGGAGTCCCTGCTTGGACATGTTGGTTGACGACTTTATCCCACCAATCAAAATGAGTTTCCACGGTTTTTTGCCATTCAGGAGCTCGTGGGTCGTTTACTTGTGGACCATGTGCAAACCCAACTCTACTATGGACATGGTGCGTCCTGCTCAAAGTCAAATCTACGGCTTCTTTTTGATCTTGTAAAAGAGAGGAATGTACATTACACCAGTGCGAGATATCCAAAGTTAATCTTAATTCGGGAAAAGCCTCAAGAAACTGGCGCGTGATATGAGCTGCAAATAAGATTTTAGCGCGGTGTGTTTCGTGGTAAATTGGAATACCCGTTTCCTGTTCCAATGCTAGGGTGAATTCAATAAATTGTCGATTTTCCTCGAAAGAGAAGTAATCCTTACCGGAGTGGCAATTAACAAAAAGTGGCTTGGTCTCCGCAGCTGCTTTTACATTCTGCTTAAAAGTGGCCAAGTGTTTTGGGAAATCATTCCCACCGGCACCGGCCAGTAAACCAAAGCTCAAATCATATTTTTCTACGGCTTTGAACAGTTCTTTTTGTTGTTTGGGATCACCAGGAAGCCATACTTCAATTCCGTCATAACCATCGGCTTTGGCTTTGGCACAAAAATCATCATAAGTGCCTTGGAAACCCCATTTGGTTGCCAGTATTGTCAACGAAAAATTATTTGGAACCTGAAATTGAAGCGGCTGGAGTTTATTTTGACCAAATAGCATTCCGCTGCTTGCTATGGCGGTAGTACTTAAAAATTGTCTTCGATTGATCGGCATATCTTTTGTATTCAGCAAACCTTCACATGAATATTTGATGGGTTTTAAGATAAGAAGGATTTTAAATTTTACGAACTTTTATTCAAATAGCTTCTAAGTTAGAGATTAGACATTGTAGAAAAGTGCGAAAACTGGAATGGAAGGTCAACTAGAATTTACTAATTTGCAAGGGTTAAAAACTCTGAACCTATTTCCTATCTGGGCCGTGGCTATAAATTGATTATTTAGCCACTAAGCAATGAACTTCATCCGGCTAAACCAATATTCTCAATGTTCTATGATCAAACAATTCTCTGAATTGAAGATGTTAAAGTGTTGAGTATCAAATTTTTGTTATTTTTTAATTAAAAGAAACCTTTTATGCCTAGCATATATAGCAGCATTACAGGAACAGGAAGTTACCTACCAGCGCGGAAAATTAAGAATGATTACTTTTTAGAACATAAATTTTTAGAAGCAAGTGGTACGCCGGTAAAGCGAGACAATGAAACGATCGTACAAAAATTTGAGGCCATTACTACCATTGCAGAGCGTAGATACCTCGAACCAGGTTTGTTGACTTCTGATATGGCTACTTTCGCATCAGAAAAAGCGATTGAGGCGGCAGGAATCGACAAGGAATCTTTGGATTATATTATAGTGGCACATAATTTTGGAGATGTTTCCGACGAATTTCAGCAGGTAGATATGCTGCCTACCCTGGCAGCGCGAGTGAAGCACAAGTTGGGTATAGAAAATCCATTTTGTGTCGCCTACGATCTTCCTTTTGGCTGTCCAGGTTGGGTACAAGCACTGATCCAGGCAGATTACTTTTTAAAATCAGGAGATGCCAAACGCGCCCTGGTTATTGGTGCAGAGACCATCTCCAGGGTTTGTGATCCGCATGATCGTGATAGTATGATTTATGCAGATGGTGCAGGTGCCGTCATTTTAGAAGCCGAAGAAAGGGAAGAAAAGAAAGGTGTCTTGACTCACTTGACTCGCTCAGATACTTTGCATCATGCGAATTTACTTTTCATGGGGAAAAGCTACGATCAAAGCGATGAAAGCCAACATTTATACATCAAGATGTACGGTCGGAAGCTATACCAATATGCATTAGAACATGTACCTGCTGCTATGAAAGCTTGTATAGATAAAGCAAAGGTAGATATAAAAGACATTAAAAAAGTCCTCATCCATCAAGCCAATGGTAAAATGGATGATGCCATTATTCAACGCTTTTATGGCTTGTATGACCTCGAAGTTCCCGAAGGTATTATGCCGATGACGGTTTCCAGATTAGGGAATTCATCGGTAGCTACGGTCCCTACTTTGCTGGATCTGATTCTACGTGGTGAGATGGAGCCCCACGAAATCCAGGAGGGAGATTTGATCGTTTTCGCTTCCGTTGGAGCCGGCATGAATGTGAATGCAGTGGTTTATCGAGTGTAAGTGTTTTCTATGTCACCTAATTCTTTATAGGATAAATTCTAATAACTTCTAAAAGATTAAGCCTGTTTTTAGTTTGAAATCAGCGCATACGCGCTAATTTTGCACTAAATTGTACGATATAATGAACCAAGACTCTACCAGTTTAAATAAATACATCTCGATGACGGGTATCTGCTCGCGCAGGGAAGCCGATAAATGGATCGACGCAGGTCGGATAAAGATCAATGGTGAGCTTGCTCAGAAAGGCAACCGAGTATTCGCTGGAGATAAAGTGACCATTGATGGGAAGCCATTAAAAGGGCATGTAGATAAGGTATACATCGCTTTGCATAAACCACCAGGTATCACCTGTACAACAGACCTGCGAGATCGGGATAATATCGTTGATTTTGTGAAACATCCTAAACGTATCTTTCCAATTGGGAGATTAGATAAAGCCTCCGCGGGACTAATTTTAATGACCAACGATGGAGACATTGTCAACGAAATCCTTCGGGAAGAGAATAACCACGAAAAGGAATACATCGTTAAAGTAGACCGGCCAATCAATAAGCGTTTTATTGAAAGAATGATGAAAGGGGTTCCTATTCTCGGGACCACTACCAAAAAATGTGTGGTAGAACCTAAAAGCAAAACACTTTTCCGAATCATCTTGACACAAGGCCTCAATCGGCAGATTCGTAGGATGTGTGAGTATTTGGGCTATAATGTGCTCACCCTAAAACGGATTCGAATTATGAATATTCATTTAGATGGCTTGCCATCCGGTCAATGGCGGGATTTGACCAAAGAAGAATTAGAAGAACTAAAAAGCCTGCTATAAAATTCAACCATTTATTACTTCTCTGACTCCGCAATTGACAAAAAAAGAGCGGTGAACCAAACTGATGATTCACCACTCATTTTAGGAATAGTCTCGTCCCGATACTAAGGTTCATTGGGTCCCCCTTAAACACAGAAATGGGACCGTAGCGTATGATCGACAAATAGGTGAGCAGGACGAGTTACCCGTATAAGCTCTTATTATATTACCACTGTTAAGCGGCTAGTTGTTTTTTCTGAGGTTTTACCTGCTTGTGTTTAGCAACTTTGGGTGCTTCTTTATTAATAGTAACACCAAGCATCACACTTAGGAAAATTGGTAATGCCAAAATACATAACCAAGGCATTCCTGCAAATAAACTGCCAATCACGACAGCCATCATTAGGTAAAAACGAATCATTACAGTGACTAAAGAAATATTGAAAAATTGCATAGTTAATTATTTTTTGTTCGATTGATAAGTCAAATGTACGCCCACTTCTCTCGGAAGGGAATGACCTTAGTCAATCAAAAGAATGAGTTTTGTCAGTGATTCACCGCAGCTCCTCTAAAAAATATCGCCTTAACATTTTCATAAAAGATTTAGGACATAGAGTGGCTTAATTTTACTCCTGTAAGGCTGCATCAGCAGTCAATTTTCATTAAAAAATCACAAACCATGCAAAAATTCACCCTGCTTTTACTTGTACTTTCTTGCTTTGCTTTCGACCTAAATGCTCAGACCCAGTTTAAAGTAGTCACCGTCGTAGAATCTATTGTACCCGCTGGCTTAGGACGCTCCAGAATTATTGAATCTCAGGAAGATGTAAGTGTCGATAACGTAACTACTACACGTACTGATGGTAGATCCAGTGATATGAATGATGTCAAAAGAAAAGACTTGAAAATTGATAATTTCGACGAATCCAAATTATTGAATTTCTATAGCTTAGGAGGAATTAATTTCCAAAACATCGCCTCTAACGATGCTTTGATTTCTGATAAATTAACCAAAATGGCAGAAGATGGCTGGCAATTAATGTTTGTCACCAGCGGCGTTGAGAGCAATGCCGGAAGCCAAGATGGTGAAGGTATTTTTATTACCCGATTTATCTTTAAAAAATAAACCCCATTGTAGAGGCGCGATGTTCGCGCCTCTACAATATCCAAGATGTTCGCGCCTGTTAGGTACAAGGTATAGGCCATGCTAAATCGCCCTATTCCGTATCTAATAGCACAACAAG
>CAXIDD010000317.1:0-6373 GCA_964021975.1 uncultured Saprospirales bacterium
TTTGCTCTATCATTTTACCAAATCCAAAAATCCCAAAGGTTTCATAAACTTCATTCGCAGCCAATTCTATAGGTAGCCCCGGTTGTTTCCGCCAGCATTCTTCTAAGCCTTCTGCCAGATGATCTACTAGCTCTACTTTGACATCTAAATATTTGACTCCTTTTCTATTTAAAAATTGGAACAAATACCTGATCTCTGCTTTGTTGAGTGTTTGTGATCCATCCATCAGCTTTGAGTTTAATTTTTAATAAAGATACATAAGAAACTTATGCATATCAAGTTATACCTAATTTATTTAGGTATAACATCTAAAATAAATGATGCCTGCTGCACTTCACATGCAGCAGGCATCATTTATTACTAAAGCCCCTTAATATGAGGTCAAATACTAACGAGCAGCCTCATCCATAGCTATTAGCTGTGCTACTTGATCTGTTTTCAAGTTTTTACCAATAATGACCCGATCTCTATTGAGTACATACATTTCAGGTGTTTTATCCACATAGTATTTAGCATAAATAGACCGGTTGGTTGGATCATAAACATTAACAAATTTTTGCATCCCTACTTTGGCAATGTAGTTGCGCCATTTGGTATCATCCGTATCTAGAGCGATCGCAAAGACACCAACTTTTCCTTTGTTTTGATCTGCAAAAGCTTTCAGTATTGGAGTTTCCTCTTGGCAATGCTCACATTCTGGGTTGTACATATACACCACGATGTAAGGTTCTTTCATTTCATAAATAGAGCGTGTTTTCCCTTGTGGATCTGTTGAAACCACATCAGGTCCTTTCTGATGGACTAAGCTGTTGCCCATTTCCATGGCGCGTTGTTGTAGACCTTGAACGGTGGCTGCATCTGCCCAAAATGCTTTTTCATTGGTGAAATAATTTTTGACAATATTCACGGTTACCGCCTCAGCATCCATTAAGGTCGTTTTCGTAGGTTGATAATTCAGGGCGATCCAGTTGGTAAAAAACTTAAAGTAATAAGGATATCTTCCATCTACTTTTGACACCAAGAAGTTCGTGGCTGCATTGATAGAGTCTGCATTTTGGGGTGTCAACTCCGTAATGTATCTTTTCAGCTTATTAATGATTACGGGAGTACGCGCCAGTCTTTTGTCAGCTAGATCGACATTTTCCCAAAAATCATACCTATAAGCAACCAGTTGTGCCTGCTCATCTACTTGACCATCCGCTGTTCTAAGGTCCCGTAAATCAGGATTTTGTCCAGCTCTTTTAAAAGAAGTAAAGAGCGATTTAGGTGCTTGAGCGTATAAAGACTCTAAATGGTTGTTGCGCTCCTGAGCCAATTGGTCTTGCTTCCCTTTCAACATATTATAAGCATCAGTGCCAGGTGTTTGTCCTTGCAACTGCTGTGTTACTTCTTGGAATCTAGGGGAAAGATCTGTTTGAAAACGCAAATTCTCGTAGAACAACTTATTGTCTAAAGACCCATTGATTTCAGTGCTAAAAAGCCAATCATTAGCCGTCGTTTTCACGCTAAACTCTTGATCCTCACCTAATAACAACTGGAAAGTTGCACGGTTAGCAAAGTATAAAAAATAATAGCCTTGATCATAGCCTGGGCTTTTTTTGAACCGTATTTTCCCGCTTTTCAAATAAGCGGAATCTGCGCGGTATTGCTCGGTCTCAAAGTAGCCAATCAATAAAACAGGCCCATCTTCCATACCACTTACTTCTACTTGAATATCTGCTTTAGCAGGTGGTGTAGTTTCAATTATTGTTTCCGAGGATGCTGCCGTTGGCGTACCATTGGTTATTATTGCCGTATTAGGGGATGTATTGGTTGGTGTTGGTGGCTTATTGCTAATCCCTTCTTTAGGACCGCAAGCCATTACCAATAGTGCTATTATCAAAAAACTCATTATACGCATAGTTGTCTATTTTTTGCCAAAAATAAAGAAAATTAGTTGACTTTAACCGCCTTTAACAGGCTATTAAGCATTCATTTGAATAATTTGGAAAACTGCTAGCAATAAAAAGAGTCCACTCAGGAAATAATTGAGATGACGGGCGAAAAATTGGGCATTAGCAGCGATCCATTTGGCGCTGTATACATATAACAAAAGGGCAGCTCCAGAGCCCAAAACTAAACCACCAATGAAAAAGAAATAGATAGGAAAATAAATGGTAATATATCCTTCACTTTCCAGTAGCGTACCTGCTGAGAGATAGAATGGGACATTTAAAAAATTCATGGCAGCGATCGCCATACCCAATAAGATTGGTTTTCCTTCTTTAGTGTCTTGACTGGGCGCTTTAGGTTTAATGGCTTGAAAATAAAACACGACGGCAAGAATGATAAAAACCAAAACACTGATGCCTTTTAAAAAAGCAACCACCTCTTCGTGCTTTGAAAGATAAGTCGCAAAAGCAACTGCTACCCAGGCTTGAAAGAAAATCGTCAGGCAGGCCCCTAGACAAAACCTAAAAGCTCTATTTAATCCTTTTTCTAAAACGACTTTCACTGCCGTCATGTTAATTAAGCCCGGCAGAGCAACTCCAATAAATGAAATAACAAATCCTAAAATCGCGTCAAAAATCAAATTCATGGAGCTAATATAGGAAAGAATTAAAATCTAGCGAAAAAGGAAATTGTTTCTATTATACAATGGCTTTAACTAAAATAGGGCAACCTACTCTCGTAGATTGCCCGTATCACCTAGTACCTTCTTCTTATTCTTTTAAAAATAGCATTGGGGGGAACTAAAGTAACTTAAGGTGTTTATAAAGCCCCCCATGCTACCGCTTTGTGCACTTTATATGTGCTCAATACCGGGATATGTCTATAAGATTAATTGTACCAAAATGAGATGTTGGGTTTTAGATTTTTTCAGGTGTTTATATAATGAGATCAATATCTATAGTTTTGTCAAAAACAGCTAGGAGTATTGTTTATAAATCCTAGATTATTGTTCACTATTTATAAAAACAGTCAAAACAATAAAAAAGACTTTATCCTTAAAGCTTAACTTTCAACTACTTACGTGTTTCAGATGGAGTTTGATTGTAAAAATCTTTGTATCGTCCAGAAAAGTAATTAGGATCCTTAAAACCTACTGCATAAGCTACTTCTGCGATGGTTAGGTTGGAATTGAGCAGCAGCTCGCGGCCTTTACCGAGTCGGATGGTATTAATAAAATGGGAAGTCGAGGTCCCTGTAATTGCCTTCAGCTTATTGTGTAATTGGGTTCGGCTAACGCCCATAGCTTTAATAAGCTGAGGAATTCGAAAATCCTCATCAGCTATATTTTGTAACAAAATTTCCTTGGCACGCGCTACAAATGGATCCTCCTCCATTTTTTCATGACTTGGTAATTCCTGTGTCAGGCCTTGTTGATAAAAATGCTGGAGCTGGGTCCGGTTGGCTAATAAGTTCTCTATTTGGGCTAGTAATTCTGTGTTACTAAATGGCTTACTGATGTAGGCATCTGCTCCTTTTTGGAGTCCTTTAATTCGGCTATCTAAACCTGACTTTGCCGTTAATAAGATAATGGGGATATGGAGTGTTTTTTCATCCTCCTTTAAAATAGATAAGACATCAAAACCATCTTTTTGGGGCATCATCACATCGCTAATAATTAAATCAGGAATATTAGCCTGAGCCAATGTGATCCCTACTTCTCCATCCTGAGCCAGTTCTAAATGATAATAAGGTTGTAAAAGTTGGATTAAAACCTCCGAGATATCTTTGTGGTCTTCAATAATTAATAATCGATTTTTGTCCATGCCTACTGCTAATGCCCCTTCCAAGTTTTCCTGTTGAAGTTTCAATGCTGCTGAGGGCAAAACACTTAAGTGGGATTCGGGAATAATTGGTCTTACTTGGTTTTTAATAGGAAGTACTACTATAAATTCACTTCCTTCTGCTAATTTACTTTTCACCTGAATGTTCCCTCCTAAAAATTGGACCAGTTCTTTTGTAAGCGCTAATCCTACGCCTGATCCTGACTTTACACCTTCAACTTTGGTCGGATTAATTTGATAAAATCGATTAAAGATCTGATCTAAATCTTGCTGTGCTATCCCTATTCCTGTGTCTTTTACTCGAATAGATAAATAAGATTGATCTGCTCTTTTCACTTGATCCAGGAGGAGATAAACGTGCCCCTTTTCTTTACTATATTTAATGGCATTTGATAACAAATTAGAAACCACTCGAGTCAACTTTTCTTCATCAAAATCCATCATTAATTGTCGCTCACTACTAATTAGGTGAAGTGCGAGCCCTTGTTCTTGAGCAATTTCTTGAAAGTCCTCAAAGACATAATTAATAGACTCCATCACATTAGCGTGTATCAGACGTAATTTTAACTTATTGGATTCCAATTTCCTGAGTTCCAACATTTGATTAATGAGGTCTAATAAACTACTACTACTCCGCTCCACTAAAATACGCGTCCGATTATCTACAGGTAGATTTTTTATTGTAGAAAGTATAACGGTGAGTGGTGATTTAAAATCATGGGCAATATTAGTGAAAAACTTAGTTTTCAAGCGATCAACCTCCTGAAGCTGGCGATTTTCAGCGATTCTCAAACGACGAGATAAAATAAACTGATAAAAGCCACCTGAAATACCTATGAATAATAATGCATAGATGATAAAGGCTCCTGTGGTCTTGGTGATGGGTGGCTTAATGGTCAAGGATAGACTTGCAGGCTCCTCATTCCAGACCCCATCATTATTTGCGGCTTTAACATAAAGTGTATATTTTTTAGCATCTAGATTGGTAAACACAACTTCGTGTGTATTTTTCAACTTAAACCATTGATCGCTAAAACCTTTAAGCTTATACTGATATTGATTTTTTTCAGGTTGTACAAAATTTAGCGCCGCAAATTTTATACGAATAATATTTTCTTTATAGCTTAATTCCAACGGTTGTTGGCCACTGAATTCATCTATTTCAATTGCAGTCCCTTTAGATTCCTGATTATAATATTCCAGACCCGTAAATACAATGGGTGGTATAAACTCATTGCGGCGTAAAGATTTTGGTTCTATAGCGTTTAGTCCATTAATCCCTCCAAAAAATAGGGTCCCGGTTGTTAAATCTTGGAAGGCCGCTCCCTGATTAAACTCATTATCCTGTAATCCATCCAGCTGACTAAAAACTTGAAAGACTCCAGTTGCTGGCTCAAAACGAAATAAGCCTCGGTTGGTGCTCATCCATAGATTGTTGTCATTATCCTCAAATATGCTAAAGACATAGTTATTAGGTAATCCATCCTTTTCCGTTAGATGTGTAAACTGCCCTGTTGCTCTATCTAAACGACTAGCACCTTTTGCTGTCCCTACCCAAATATACCCCGCATGATCCTCATTAATAAAAAAGATATAATCTTCTGGTATTCCATTTGGGTCATCCGGAACGTAAGTATACGGAGTGAAGGTTGCCTTCTTACGGTCATAAAAATTTAGGCCTTCTTTCGAAGTTCCAATCCAGAGATTGTTGGCGCGATCTACGTACAAACTTCGGATACTACTAGAAGACAGGCTATTTAAACTTTCTGGGTCATTATAAAAGACATCTAAAACTAAAGGATCCCCAATTTGATGGTTTTTGAGGACAGCCAAGCCATCATCTGTTCCAATCCATAAATGTCCTGTTTTATCTTTTTTTATGGCCCAAATTAAGCTATTGGGCAATGGAGAATTTCCTGAATTGTACTGATATACTTTTCCAGTAGCCTCGTCATAATAGTTTAAGCCCGAAGAGGTACCGATCCAAGCCCCCTTTGGGTCTGCCCAAATACTAAAAACAGAATTATGAGATAGTCCATTTTGGGTATTAATAATTTTAAGTGCTCCTGTTTTACGGTCTATTCGATTCACCCCGTCATACCGAGTACCTACCCAAAGTACCTCTTCCTTCGTTTGAACAACAGCTTTGATATTTCCTGAGGAAAGCGACTGGCCATTTCCTTGATCTGCTCCCCAGTATTTGAATGGTTCTTTAAGATTATCGACTCTTTTTAAGGGGCCTCCCCAAGTCCCTATCCAAAGTAAGTTTTGCCGATCTAATAAAAGTGCCTCTACCCTATTGAGGGGTAAATCAAGCTTTGAATCCGATTTGAATCGAATGTGCTCAATTTCTCCCGTCTGCAAGTCTATTGTATTCAGTCCTTTATCCGTTCCTACCCATAACTTCTGATTCGGGCCTGTGGCAATAGACTTAATGTTTTGCTGACTAAGTCGATTAACTCCAGAGGCGCCTACCCGTTTAAAAGTACTAGAGGCAGCATCCCATTGATTTAGTCCATTTTCCGTTCCTACCCCACTTTGTCCATTTTCCTGTTCATAAATAGCTTGTATATCTGGGTTTGACATGCTTTTACTCGCCT
>CAXIDD010000318.1:0-6370 GCA_964021975.1 uncultured Saprospirales bacterium
CAAGCATCTGGATGGCCATAATTGTAAGTACCTTGTTTTATGCCTTCTGTCAAATAACTACCATCAGGCTGAAGGATGGCCTCGTAAGAACCTCCATTTTCCAATGAACACAAAAACTTAAGATTGGCATTATTCACATCCATTTTCAAGTTTTCGTCGATCACAGTTGGATAAGGCGAGGCAATGGCTTCAACCGGCCCATCTTCTTGATGAAACTTGTTCTTAATGTGAGGCTGTAACTCCCATTTCAAGCCCGCCTCATCTAAGTATACTCGGTCTGCTTGTTTGGTAATTGATTATTTTGATTGCGTTGGAGGTGCCATTTGGATTGCCCCATTAAGTAAATCATTATGCCAATTCCTAAGATTAAAATCAACAAAAATATTTTCATGATTCTCTATTTTTCAACCCTCCTTAGAGATTGTTTTATTACCGCTCATCACAATACCTATTTCTTTTTCGAAAGTAGCATTTGCTTGATTATACAATCCTGTATCATCCAGCATATATTCTAAGATAGGCCGACACTTATTCTTGCAGGCTGGGTAGAAACTCTGGTGTGCTCTTTCTAAACTTTTGGAAGGCTTTCCCCACCAAAACTCTGCTAGAGCAATTGGTCTTAGATGATTTTCAAAAGCATACTGTAGTAATTTTGGAGCCGTACATTCTCCAGCTGCCGCTGGAGGATTTCCGTGGGCCGAATCTTCAAATATTTCTAATACATTTTGCTCTTTTCCATAACAGTTTAGAAATCGATAATTTTCGAACAGCCATTGTTGTAGTGCAAAGGATTTTAGTCTTCTAGTTTCCGACAGTGCAGTAATCTCGGATTGATTATTGGATTTTTTGATTGCTTCGCCGATCTCCTTCAAGGCATTCATTCCTTTTTGTAAAAAAGAGTCCTCTGTAGATAGGTCAAAGACCGAAGGGATGAATCGTTGGCAGGTTTCATTGCTAGGTATTTTCCCTGAAATGGTTCCTAAATAAGCGTAGCACTGATCCTCTTTTTGAATGACTAAAACGCCAAACATTTTCCCTTGTTGGTCGTGAAAATCGTGCACCCACTTTTGAGATTCAGCGGCAATGAATGCCTGAAACTCTTTGGCCGCTACTCTAGCAAGCTCAGGAATATCTAAACCAAATGGATTGTTGAGTTGTGCAGGAACTTTGATCTTTGAGATATCCGTTTTGAACTCAAATAGGAATTGTTGATTCATTCTATAATTTCGTAGTCAATACCCAATTTTCGCAATGCCCTAAAGGCAGAGCTGGTATTTTTACCTTCTACTTCTATCTCTACCGCATCCCCTTCCAAGATGATATCCGTCATTTCATTGGCCAGATTCTCATCCATATTGGAAGCAATATCAGCTATACATTTGGATATGGCTCTTCTATCTGGGCGCTGGGCCTCACAAGACAATAGGTTTAACTTCATCATTCATCAATTTAAATCTGGACAAAAAAGCTTTTACACAAATAGGAGATAAAAGACCTTTTATACAGAAGAAACTAAAAAGTAGATAGTAGGCATAAATACGCGTTAATCCAAAAAAGTAATAGACTTTTCTGTATTACTTATCTTTAAAAAGGGTCTCTCCTTTAACCAGCCAGGAAAACCCAAATGCTTCTACGGCGATGGTTTCCATCCAGAAAGTCAGGTTATTGTTGTCATAAAAGTCTGCATCAATGATTCCAAATAATTTTGCGGCTATTACGGCCATTGCTAAAATCATGATGATGCCACAGGTTTTATAGATGGTATTCCGGATGTTTTTCATTTTGCCTCTTTCACCTTTTGGTTTATTTGAAAGGGTAAAGACTTTCAAGGACATAAAAGCCAAACTTCCAATAAATAAGGCTGCGGCTAAATAATGCAGGTTTTCTCTAAAGGCACTATCTGGTAAAACGGTATTCGAATAAAAGACATTCGCGTCAGGATGTGTTAAGGTCAAAGCATCCGTTGGAAACAACAATACTACTAGGGCGCTAATGCCTGCAATTAGTGAAGTATAAAAATCTATTCGTTCTTTGCCTTTGTAAAAAATCAAAAACATAGCTAAAAGGCCTATGATGATCATGAATATCCCATCTACTCTAGTAAAATAATAATGACTAATGGAGGGTAGCACTTCTAATCTATCGGTAGCCAACAACAAGAACAGCCACAAAAATATAGGTAGCAGCATGCCCAGCACACCAATCATTATGCGCAGCGTGTAGCTACTTTCAATCCATATTTTATCTTCTTTGTCATCAAAGGACAATTGTAGTTTTTCATCCAGCCAGTTTTGGTTTGTAGACTTCATTTTGTTTGATTTATGGGTTTTAAATAAGGTATTACCGCTACAAAATAGTCCATTTAAGCTTAATAATACTCATTAATCAATCTTTTAAACTCATCAATACGTCCACAAAGTCCCTGAAAATATACTTAGCCTCGTTGTCAAAAACATTCCATGCATAGACAACGCCTACGATGTTTTCCTCTGGCACAATCACTAGTATCTGGTTGCCGTATCCTAAACCAACTGCCAATGGTGGTTCGTCCCCGGTAATCCACCACTGATAACCATAGCCTTCTTTTCCTCCGTCTTGGTAGATATCTGTGACCTGCTTACCTAAAGCATTTTCAACCCAATCATCCGGCAATATTCTTTCTTCATTCCAAATCCCATCCTGTAGGTACAGTAATCCAATTTTCGCTAGATCTCCAGCTTTTAGGTATAGCCCCCCTTCCGTATCCGATAGGCCTGTAGGTGTTTTTTTCCAGTAATAATCACTAATTCCTAATTTTTGAAACAACACTCGATCACCATATTCTTCTATATTTTCATTTGCTACTTGTTTAATGATATGGGAGAGTAATTGACTTGCGCCGCTGTTGTAATTCCATTGGTCACCGGGTGGCGCTATTATTGACCGATTTAAAGTATAGGCAACCCAATCTTCACTTAGCTCCATGGCACTCACATCAGTTTCCATTTCTAAACTCATGCCAAATTCTGCCCATTTTAAACCCAGCTGCATCGTCAGTACATCCTCTATGGTAGCCTTTTTAAAATGATTGGCGATGGTATCTGAGAGTTGACCCTCTTCAAAAAACGGAAATAAAGGCGTTTCCACACTAGTTAATTGGCCATTCTCGATAGCCGCTCCTACAATCGTACTGGCCACAGATTTTGTAACGGATTGAAGCGTATGCATTTCTGAATCTAGGTAGAATGGATGATACTTAGGATGGTAATAGTTATAAAGATGAATGACACTTGAGTCTGTACACATATTACTGCCACAACCCATCTTGCCTTTTTTATCTTTACTAATCAGTGTATAATCTAGTTTAAACTTTTCGTGGTACAAAACGGAGTCTTGCTTAGCAATAAACAACTCATCAATGTATCCATAGTCCCCATTTTTTATATGGCTGCTCAGGGTGTCTATAGCAGTTATAAAAGTAGCGTTGATCTTTTGGGCAGTTTTCCAAGTAAATTTGGTCAGTTCGGCCTCCTTAATAGATCGCTCTTCTTCTTGGCAAGCTGCTGTAAAAAAAAGGAGTACAGCAATAAAAAACATGTTCTTCTGCATAAGTCTATTAATCGTCAAAGTGGTTTAGAACACTATTCATCCTCCGTTGTTTCCTCCATCGGCAGATATAGAAAATTCAGATAGGCAATTTTCCATTCGCCCTTTTCTTTTTCGAGAATTTTGGTTTCTAGGGCTTCGCCCAGGAATTCGCCTGTTTTTTGATCTCTTGAAATTTGTTTGAAGGTTACCCAGGCGACATCTCCTCTAATTTGTAAGTTTAAATCTCGGATATCCATGCCTACATTATTGCCATCCCAATAAGCCTTGGTTTCACCAGCCATCCTTTTTTGTTTATCAATGTCTAATTCTTCCCAGGTATTGTATTGCCGTATTTTTTCAGGATAGCCCTCCCAATAACCCCAATATTTAAAATAATCTTCTTGTATAAATTGGCTTTGCCATGCTTCATAGTCTTTTACAAAGTAAGCCTTGAATTCCTCGTTAATGGTATTCATGATTTTTTCGCTTTCGACTTCGTATTCGGGCGTTCCTGGCAGGAGTCTAGCTGTTGCTTGAGGGGTATCAGTGGTAGTATTACACCCAAAGATACTGAGCGTGAGGACTAAAAAAATGATTTTGCAGGTTTTCATACTTTAAGATATTTGGTGCTTTAGAAGCTATTTGAGCTTTTATTTCTTTACTTTTTCCCAAGAATCATCTTCCAAGACGGCAATAGTATGCGATTCTTTTTTTCCTTCTACCAGGATATTACTAACATACCAAGGCGAATCATATTCATCAATAAAATCAATGACTACGATTGGATCCTGAGCGATGATTAATTCGATGGTATTGGCAGTCCAACCGGGATTCTCAATCCCTTCTGCAATCTCTCGTTTTCTTTGTTCTAGATCTTCGGGTGGTACGTTTAGTAAACGTATTTTATCTCCGACTTTTAATTTACTTCTATTTGACATAAGGAAGCGCATTAAAAGACGGAACAAACCAGAAGGTTGATTTTAATTGACTCCAAAAGAAAAGTAGTTTTTTCATTGGCTTGATGATGAGGATTTAGAGTATAGCTGCAAAGCAACGCTTTACAATATCGTTAATCCTTTTGGTATAAAGCAGATTCATGGGTACTTAGTTCGTATAGGATCCCTGGCTATCTAATATCTCCACCAACTGAAAGTCCACTCGGCACCGACTCCGGTATTGCTTTATCAAAATTAGTATCATTGAGGGTGTTTAAAAAAGAGATAATGGGGCCTATTTCTTTGACACTCATATCTATTTGCTGGATTAAGGTATCTAGCTGTTGTCTTTCTAAATCAACATGTATATTTTTCCCATTGGAAATATCTTCATAAAACTCCAGCACTTCTCTTAATGAATTAAACCGACCATTGTGCATGTAAGGTGCCGTAAATCGGAGGTTTCTTAAACTAGCTGTTCTAAAAGCATACTGATCCTCTATTCCTTTATCGAATTCTAATAACTTATCATTGGTAGGCACCCCAATAACATGTGGAAGGTAATCTGAAAACATCGGCCCGTTGTGGCAGTTTCCACAACCCACTTTTTTAAATAAGAGAAACCCTTCTCGTTCTGAAATAGAAATAGCCTTTTTGTCACCTCGCATATATTGATCAAAACGGGTCTCCGTGGTTACCAGAGTCCGTTCAAAAGCAGCAATGGCTTTTGCTATATTGTCTTCCGTAATGGACTCCTGTTCCTCAAACACAGACTCAAATAAAGCGACGTAGGCCGGAATCCGCTTTAACCTATTGACGACCACATCGATGATTTCTGTTTCTGAAAAATGGGTCCCCCGCATCTCTTCAAAGGCCAGGATAGGTTCGATGGCCTGTTTTTCAAGGCTGTTTACTCGAAGGTCCCAGAACATGGGTGCCTGATCGGGATGGTAAGAACCAGTGGTTTTGATGCCATTAAACGCCGTATTCAGAATGGTATGGGCATTTCGTTTGACAAAAGGAATTGTATTCGGCTGCTTGAAGGTCCGGCTGAAACCAAGGCCCGTTCCATTAACACCAATGGATAAGTCTCTATACTCCGCATAGCCATTATCAGGATGGTGACAAGTGGCACAAGCCACGTCTTTATCTCCCGATAAAATGGGATCATAGAATAGCAACCTACCTAATTCTACTTTCTCATTAGTTGAAATATTATCTCTAGGATCTATGACCGTTTTAGGTAATGCAGCGTGGGTTGTTAAGGGGTTTAAAGTTGCCTTTACTGGCACTTTTGAAACGGCCTTTACTTCGGCTGTTTCGGATGGAGCACATTGATTGAACAATACTATCAAAAGCAGGAATAATAATATGTATGTGGTTTTGTTAATCGTAGTTGAATTTTGATTCAAAATGAATTTATTGGGCTGATTGTTATTATTATGACTACCGAAGCTACCTCACTAGTGTAACGGAGCCTCTAAAGCTCAGATCTTCGCCATCCATATTGATAAGTCTGACTAAATAAAAGTACACGCCAGGGTTTAGGTACTCATTTTCATAGGTTCCATCCCATCTATCCCCCCTATAGACCAGCCCTCCCCAACGATCATATATGGACATCTCTGTAGTTGTGATAGCATCATCTGATGAAAATACTTCAAAATAATCATTATTGCTATCTCCATTAGGAGAAAAGATATTAGGTATAAATACTTTAATGTTTTCCAGGTACAAAACGACCATACTATCACAGCCCTCCGTTGTAGCGATATTGATAATATGTTCGCCTTCTTTTTTAATTTGATAATCACCTACCGTGTAAGAGGTGCCGAGTAAAGTCTGCGCATAAACTGTATCTACCCTAT
>CAXIDD010000319.1:0-6360 GCA_964021975.1 uncultured Saprospirales bacterium
TTTGGATTAGGTCAAGTAATCACAGGTTGGAGAATTGGAATTACCTTGATGAAAAAGGGAGGAAAAGCTACTTTCTATATCCCATCTAGTTTGGGCTATGGCTTTAGTGGAACCAGTACCATACCACCCAATGCAGTAATTATTTTTGATGTAGAGTTGATCAACTTCAGTCAGTAATTGAAAGGCATTTAATTAAGCTTACAAAAAAGAATAAAGGGCTGGTTTCAAATGAAACCAGCCCTTTATTCTTATAAGAAAAAGTCTTTGGAAGCTATTTAAATCTACCTGCAGGTAGATTCAAATAGCTTCTTAATTAAGCTTGAGCTTTGGGCGTATTAAAAGTCATTGGTGGCAAAGGGGGATTATTATTCCCCTGGATAACACCAAATTGCTTTTCGTACTTATTGACATTGTCACTTAATGCTTGTAATAATCGCTTAGCATGAGTGGGCGTCAAAATAACCCTGGATTTCACCTTTGCCTTCGGGACATTTGGCAAAATTCGTATAAAATCCAATACAAACTCACTATGTGAATGAGAAATAATAGCCAGATTGGAGTAAACTCCCTCCGCTATTTCCTCAGGTAATTCGATGTTAATTTTATTCTGCTTCGCTTGATCTGCCATTATTTTGATTTTTTAGTAGTCTTTTTGGTCGTTTTCTTTTTAGCTGGCTTCTTTTTAGCTTTCGCAAAGGCATCTGGAATTTCAGCGATAATGTATTTTTTCACTTCCTCCAATGTTAATTCAGCAGCTTGTTCAGAAGTCATTCGTTGGTCTTTGATCTTAGGCAACTTAATACTCTTCTTTTTGAAGCGAATAAAAGGTCCCCAGCGCCCATTTTCTAAAGCAATACTATCCTCCTCCCATTTCTTAATATAACGGTTGGCTTCTTTTTCCTCTTTAGCAGCAATGAGCTCGTCCATTTCCAATGGACTTAAGTTTTCAAAATCATAGCGCCTCGGAACATTAATAAACATACCATTCCATTTTAAATAAGGTCCAAAGCGGCCTTTTCCTTTTTGAATGGGCATATCTTTATAGGTTCCTACCGGTGCATCTTCTTTTATTTTGGCATCAACTAGTTCTTGGGCCCTTGCAAGATTTACCTCCAATGGATCCTCCCCTTTCGGGATAGAAACAAATTTATCACCAAAACGAACATAAGGACCGTAACGGCCAATACCAATGATCAGGTCTTCTCCTTTATAAGAACCTAAGTCTTTAGGTAGCTCAAAGAGTTTCATGGCTTCTTCAAAGGTAATAGAGTTGATCGATTGGCCCTGACGAAGGTTAGCGTATTTAGGTTTTTCATCTGGCACCAATTCGTCCGGTGCACCCATTTGAACCACTGGCCCATTACGGGTCATCCGAGTCAGAATAGTACGCCCAGTTTCAGGGTCATTGCCTAGAATTCTTTCATTGCTTGGTCGTTCTGCTTCCTCAATGGTCTTTTTGACCGTTTCATGGAAAGGGAAATAGAAGTCTTTTAACATATGGCGCCAGTCCATCTTGCCATCGGCAACATTATCAAAGATCTTTTCAATATCGGCCGTAAAGCCATAATCCATGATATCGTCAAAGTATTGATCTAAGAAATCAGAAACAATCATTCCCATATCGGTGGGAAAGAGTCGATTTTTTACGGCACCCGTAATTTCAGATCCTTTGCTGGTAGTCACTTGGTCATCTGCAAGAACCATGACCTGATAAGCTCTTTGCTCACCATCTCTACTTTCTTTAACTACATAACCTCTTTTGGGCTCCATAATCTTGCCAATAGTAGGCGCATAAGTTGAGGGGCGGCCAATACCTAATTCTTCCATTTTCTTTACTAAGGCCGCTTCACTAAACCGTGCTGGAGGTCTGGTAAATCGCTCCATGGCAGTCATATCTTTGAGTTGCAACTCTTGCCCTATCTTCAGGGGCGGTAACATTCCTTTTGCTTCTTCTTCCTCGTCATCGTCCTTAGACTCCAAGTAAACTTTCAGAAAACCATCGAACTTTAGGACTTCCCCTTCGGCTTTTAAACGTGTGCCAGGGATACTGGAAACACCTATTCTTACCGTCGTTTTCTCCAAGATAGCTTCTGACATTTGGGAAGCAACGGTTCTTTTCCAAATTAATTCGTATAGTCTTTGCTCATCCCGATCACCACTAACGGATTTACGTTCGAAGTAAGTAGGGCGAATCGCTTCGTGAGCTTCTTGAGCATTAGAAGATTTACCTTTGTATTTGCGTTGCTTATGGTATTGATTACCGTACTCTTTAAGGATGGTATCCTCGATACTTTGTAGCGCTAAATCGCTTAAACTAACCGAATCCGTACGCATATAAGTGATAAACCCAGCTTCGTATAACTTTTGGGCAACACTCATGGTTCGTTTCACCCCAAATCCTAATTTACGGCTAGCTTCCTGTTGTAATGTGGAGGTCGTAAAAGGAGCGGTAGGTTTGCGTTTTAGTGGACGTACCTGTACCTCTTCAATGGTATAAGTAGCTCCGATACATTTTTTCAGAAATGCTTCTGCTTTTTCTTGCGAATCGAAGCGATCACCTAGTTCTGCTTTTAATTCTACCCAAGTTCCTTTTTCATTTCGAACTTTAAAGATGGCATTAACTCTAAAAAAGGAATTTATCTCGAAGTTATTAATTTCTTTTTCCCGTTCTACAACCAACTTAACAGCTACAGATTGCACCCGTCCGGCTGATAATTTACCCCGAATTTTTTTCCAAAGAATTTCTGAAAGTTCATAACCTACTAATCGATCCAGAATACGTCTAGCTTGTTGGGCGTCCACCAAGTTAAGATCAACCGTGCGGGGCTTGGTAATGGCATTTTGAATGGCTGGTTTGGTAATTTCCCGAAAAACGATCCGTTTGGTTTCGCGAGGATCAAGACCAAGGACTTCACATAAGTGCCAGGAAATGGCCTCTCCTTCTCGGTCCTCATCCGTTGCCAACCAGACTTCATCTACTTTTTTAACAATGCTTTTCAGCTCAGAGACCAATTTGGTTTTATCAGGAGATACGACATATTTAGGCTCGAAGTTATTTTCAACATCGACTGCATTATTACTTTTATCCAAATCACGGACATGGCCATAACTTGACTTGACAGTAAAGTCTTTACCTAAGTATTTTTCGATCGTTTTAGCTTTTGCCGGAGACTCAACAATGAGTAAGTTTTTTGGCATAGGATTATATATTAGCTCGTATTAGTTTAAAATTCAATGAATTAAGAAGCAAAAATAGCTTTAAAAATACCTGGGGCTATTTTATACAAGCAACAAAAGTATAAATTTTGTGCGTTGTCTGCTACCTATTAAAGGCTTTTCCTACTAAGTTGTTTAAAATGAGCTGTTTCTTTCTGCTTAGATTTCATCAATTTAGGGCCTGAAAAATAAAAGTAAGCCGCTCCTAAAACTTCTTTAGATAAATATAAAGGAGCATCCTATTTTTGTAAAGAAGAAGCACTTCATTGCTTATATTTGTGCAACTGGAAAAAATCGTAAAATCTCAAAGCTATTAATATATGAAACCAATCTACGTCGCTGCCACTGGTCAACACATTGGTAAAACTACGTCCACCCTTGGGCTGGTAGCCAATTTGGTTAAAAGAGGATTTAATACAGGATATTGTAAGCCTGTAGGACAAAAGCACATCAATTTCGGTGGAATGATTGCCGACAAAGATGCGGTTCTTTTTTCTCAGGTTATTGGCTTTGATATCACACCAGATATACATAGTCCGGTCATTATAGGAAAAGGTGTCACTAAAAAGATTATTGATAATCCAGAGCAATTTCTTTTTGCCGAGCGCATTCGTTTTGCAGAAAAATACTTTAAGGAACATAAAGATATTGTCGTTTATGAAGGTACCGGCCACCCTGGGGTAGGAAGTGTTGCTGATTTATCAAATGCTAGAGTAGCTAAAATGCTGAATGCGGGGGCCATTATTGTAGTAGAGGGCGGTATTGGTAGCACCATAGATAAGTTGAATATGTGCCTAGCTTTATTTCGCCAAGAAAAAGTCCCCATCATTGGGGTTATCGTTAATAAAGTAAAACCACATAAAATTGAAGAGATCAGATATTACTTGAATAAAAAATTCAAACAAATAGATATTCCGATCCTTGGAGTTTTACCCTACGATCAAACCCTTTCTTTTCCAATTATGGAAACTGTCTGTGACGCTGTAAATGGAAAGGTCATGATGAATAATGGGGCTATGAATAATCCAGTTGAGGACATCGTAGCGGGATCTTTGGTTGATTTAGAAGAGTTCACTTCTTTTCAAAATATATTATTGGTTGCCAGTATTAAACGCCTAAATGAAGCTATAGCAAAAGTAGATCATATTGCTAAAATCAAAAACCTAGAACATTCCCCCCTTTCAGGAGTAATCGTGACGGGTGATGGCCGACATGCAAAATGGTATGATGAGGCCGATCTTAACAGTCCTTATTTCAAGAAACATAATATTCCGATTATCACAACTAAATTGGATACTTATGGTTCGGTTGTAAAAGTCAGTCGAATTGAAGTTAAAATTAATACACGAACTCCTTGGAAATCCAAAAGAGCTATTGAATTGATCGATGAGCACTTGAATTTTGACTTACTTTTAGATCGATTAAAAACTATGGAATCCGTCTAACTATATTATATTAAAAACTACTTTACTCTGTAAAAACCACGCTACTACTATGTTGACAGCTATTTCTCCCATCGATGGTCGTTATGCTTCTAAAACAAATGCATTACAAGATTATTTTTCTGAATATGCCCTAATTAAATATCGGGTTTTTATTGAAGTACAATATTTTAAGGCCCTTTGTGAGCTGCCCTTACCTCAGCTAAAAGATATTACTAAAACTCAATTAGACGAACTGCTCAGAATCGCCAATCGATTTGACTTAGAGGAAGCCAAAAAAATAAAAGACATTGAGCGGGTGACCAATCACGACGTCAAAGCCGTTGAATATTATTTAAAAACAGCTTTTGATCAATCGGGCTTAGAAGCCTATAAGGAGTTTGTTCATTTTGGTTTGACTTCCCAGGATATTAACAATACGGCCACTCCCCTGCTTCTGAAGCATGCAACTGACAATGTATATGTTCCTGCCTTTGAAGAGATTAGAAATCAATTGTCGGGCTTAGCTGAAGATTGGAACGCCATTCCAATGCTAGCACGTACACATGGTCAACCCGCCTCTCCAACTATCCTAGGGAAAGAAATACAAGTATTTGTAGAGCGGCTGGATGTTCAATTTGAACAACTACGCAGTATTTCTTTCAAGGCTAAATTCGGAGGGGCTACCGGAAATTTGAACGCCCACTATGTGGCTTATCCAGAAATTGACTGGAAGACTTTTGCTAATACATTTGTTGCTCAATATTTAGGAATGGAACGTTCCTACCCTACTACCCAAATTGAGCATTATGATAATCTGGCCTCTTTTTTCCAAGCCATGAAACGAATCAATACCATCTTAATTGATTTGGCACGAGATATCTGGACTTATATTTCCATGGAATATTTCAAGCAAAAAGTAATTAAAGGAGAAGTTGGTTCTTCTGCCATGCCGCATAAGGTTAATCCCATTGATTTTGAAAATGCGGAAGGAAATCTTGGTTTAGCCAATGCCCTACTGACCCATTTAGCCGACAAATTGCCTATTTCTAGATTACAACGTGACTTGACCGATAGTACGGTTTTACGCAACGTAGGTGTACCAATGGCCCATACCATTATTGCTTTTAAGGCCATCCAAAAGGGCTTGAATAAGCTGCTTTTGAATAATGCAAAAATTGAAGCTGATCTAGAAGCCAATTGGATGGTTGTAGCCGAAGCTATACAAAACATATTACGCCGAGAAGGCTTTGATCAGCCATACGAAGCACTAAAGGCCTTAACCAGAGGGAAAAGTCAAGTTGGACAAGTAGAGATACATGCATTTATAGATGAATTGGCAGTGCAGCAATCCATTAAAGAAGAACTAAAAGCTATTACGCCTCAGAATTATATTGGTAGACCGTAATACCTATTTGGATTTAACAATTCTCAATAGCTAATTTCAAATAGCTTCTAAAAAAGAGTCATCCAAATCACGGATTCGGGATGACTCTTTTTTGTAAAACTTATATTTACTTCAATTTATTTTACTAACGATTTACAGCGTCTATTACAATCATCTTCTTAGTAGCTGAAAGCTCACCAGCCGTCAAAGTATAGAAGTATACACCTGCACTAGGTAGGTCACTGGACTTCAAGTTCACTTGGTTGTAACCTTTAGTGAAGTCTCCTTCAATCATCTTAACAGTTCTTCCTGCTACATCTTGGATAGTAAGTGTTG
>CAXIDD010000320.1:0-6325 GCA_964021975.1 uncultured Saprospirales bacterium
CGCCAAAGAGGAAAGCGGGCGGATATTCCAAAAATCAAGGCCAACATGATAATCACCAAATAGATCATCGATATAGAACCGATCATAGACTCATAGAGCTGAACATCCGGTGATAAAGCACGATAATTTTGGATTTCGAGCTTTGGAAAACTTGAATTCAATTCCGTTTCCAGTAGTGGTAGGTTATCGGCATCCTCCAGAAAAATAGCTACTTCATGAACTAATTTGGCGGAGGTTTCGGCTTCTTCCCCACTCCCTTGTAATAGCTTCTCTAGGTCTGCTTGCCGGACAAAAACTAAGGATTCGTCAAAAGGTGTATTGCCAGTATCAAATAAGCCCGTAACTCTAAAGGCGGCAGAGGTAATGTCCCGATTGACATCCTGAAAGGTCAAAACCAAGCGACTTCTTAATTTGACGCCCAGTTTTTTGGCCAAGCTGGTACTTATCAAAAGTTGATTTTTACCTTTTTTGGTGAAATAATCTCCTTCTATAACTTTATTTTGCAAGCTGGTTACTTCGTCCTCTCGTTCGGGAATAATCCCGTTGATTTGAATACCACGGGAGCTTTTACTAGAAGCAATCATCCCATTAGCTAAGGTCCGAAAAGAGTAATTAATTGGAAAAGGCTGCGCTTCCAATGCGTCTTGAAGCGAAATTATTTCAGGTATATAAAAAGCCGTTTCTTTATCTAATTGGTAATCTGGATGGTGGATTTGTAGATGGGAAATGCGGTTGGCAATTGAGTTATTGATATAACTCTGGGCCATGCCCGTAGCAAAACCAGACATAAACATCGCCGCCCAAATACCCAAAGCAATTGCGATAATCACAACCGCCGAACGCGTCGGATTACGCCAGATATTTCGCCATGCTAAATTTGGTATCATTGTTTATTTTTTAGTGGTTTACGGTTTTGTGGTCTATTCTTTAGCTCCTCATTGCTTTAACAGGTTGCAAGCCCCTCAGCTTTAACATTGGGTATAAACCCAGAATGATCGTGATCAACAAAACAACTAAACCGTGTTTTCCAAATATGCTCCACTTAAAGGCAGCGGGGAAAATAGCTTCAAAACCAAATTGCTCCATTGCTGTAGAATAATCTCCAGGTAAAACGATCGGGTTAATATTAAAGTAAGTTACCAAAGGCATACTCACCAGTATTCCTAGTATAGCGCCTAGTAAGCCCAGCATAATTACTTCTAACCATATCACTTGCCCCAGTTGGGATCGGCGCATTCCAATGGCCACTAAGACACCCATTTCGTAGGACCGCTCTTTGGTCATCATCAAAATGGTGCCGAAAATCCCGAAAGTGATGATCATGTACAGAATGATATAGACAATTACATTGCCGCCGCTATCCAAGGTCCTTGCCTCTACTAAATCTGGTAGCATTTCGGCCCAGTCCATTACCTCATATTGACTCGTATCCAGTTGCGATTTCAATTGCCGTACGACAGGTTTAATTTGCCGGTCGCTTTTTAACTCAAAGGCTAAGGAGGTCAATAGTCCTTCCGCACCATAAAACCACTGAGCTTCTGGTAAGGGTAAGTAAGTCAGCTGTTTATTCAAGTCCGGGGAACCAAACTCGACGATTCCCTTGACCGGATATTTACCCGCTGAATTGACGCCCCGGTAGCCTTGACTAATCAAGACAATGGTATCATTGATACCTAATGATAAGCGTTCGGCTACACCTTTAGCAATAATTACCGCTTTGTCTGATTGAGAAAGATAATCTCCTGCAATCAGTCGTTCAGGTAATTGGGTCATTCCCTTTTCTTGTTCAGGATCCATCCCAATCACTAAGACACCAGTGGTATTGTTTCCGGTAGAGGCTAAAGCAAAAGATTCCAATCTAGGTAAGACCGTTTGTATACCAGGTACGGTATTCGCTAAATCCATCAATTCGGCATCCGCTGGAAAAACTTTTTCTAAGCTTTGTTCTTCCCAGAATCCTTTTTCATGGACTTGCACATAACCATAGTGGAAATTAACCACATTGGAGATCAAGTTATCCCATGCGCCAGTTTGAATGGCTTCCATAAATATGGAGAAAAAAACGGCAAATAAAATCGAAGCAGCGGTTATGCCAGTTCTTCGTTTATTACGCCAAATATTTCTCCAGGCTAGTTTTAATAGCATTGTTGTTAATTTTTGAAATAGGTACACCAATTCAAGAACTCAATAATTCGGCAATTGAAGCTTGATTCCTACCGGACCCGTTTCATATTCTGTAAGGAAAAGAAACTTTCTTTGATGGGTTGATCGAACTTTAAACTAAGGTACTCGATCACCGTTTTATGGCCGTCCTCTTCTTCCGGTACTACTTCTAATCTTCCAGGTAGTTTTTTACCATCCAACTCTTTAATATCTTTGCCATACATGGTATTGACTAAATAACCATCTTCATCGTGAAAGGTCGTTTTGAGCTGCATGTAATCCGATTTGTCAATCCAGCAAATGACCTTGCCCCATACAACGGGTGCATCTTCCTTGGGAATCATTTCTATTTTGTAGCAAGGCAATCCCTCAATAATCTCCTCCTCTAACAACTTGTGCGTGTAATCTTCAACAGCGGAAGATTCCCGAACCAGGTCGTCATTTTTAAAATCTGAACCCATCCAGGATTGCATCATCATCGAGGGCGGAAGTTTGATAACTCGATCGATGGTCGGTTGCCAGTTCCAAATCTCTTTTTCTCTTTTCAGGAAAGCGGTGCCTTTATCGCGGGCTGGAGCAGTGACTAAAGTCAGGGAATAGTCCGTGCCTTTAGACCAGCTTTTCATTTGAATTTCGCGCGTCCAATTTGGCCGTACAATAGTCATTTTCATCGTAGAGGTACTCGATTGACCGCGTAGTTTCTCATCCGACTTACGAATGATTTCTTTGGGGGTCATTTGTGCTTGAGCATAGTTAGATACCCCTAAGCAACTTAATATTAATATGATTTTTATATTCATGTTTTTTGTTTTATTTGGTGGTTCTAAATCGGCTTTACTCTGACGATCTTATTAATTCTTTTCATATCTTTTTAGCAAATAGCTTTTCATTTCTTCAATTGGATAATCTGTTCCTAATGAAATATAATGGATCATCAGACCATCTAAACAGGCCCCAAGGAATAAGGCTTCTTTGCGAGGTTCATCAAAGCCCATCTGTTCGAAGATTGCTGCACCCATCGCAATGGTTTCTTCCTTTTTTTGCTCTATTTTTTCAGCTAAACTTTCCATAACATCGCCTTGTAGCGCTAGCGCAGTCATCAATTTCCAATGGTGCGGATCATTAGTAATCATTTGGATAGCACCCTCTACCATACTCGCCACTTTTTGAGCTGGAGAAATAGGGGCATGTAAAAAAGCTTCCATCATTTCTTCTCCATCACCCACCGCCCGATCAATAATTTGATGCAACAGGTCTTCCTTACTTTCATAATAATTATAGAGTAGTCCTTTCGAAATGCCTGCTGCTTTGGCAATGGCAGTAATAGAAGTACTATGAAAACCTTGCTCTGCGAACAGTTCTAAGGCTGCAGCCTCTATTTTCTCTTGGCTTTTCTGCCGGATTTCTGCAAATTGTTTACTCGTTTTGGGAGCCATAGTTTATTTATTGAACGAACGGTTAGTCAAAATCATAAATATCCTACAGAAAGTCAAGTTTGGATAGGGTGACAATTGTCACTACTCCCATTTTTAAGACTAACAATTCGTAAAACAAGGCGAAAGTGGCCTTTCTCTGACAAAGAAGCAGTGCAATTAATCCTCTGATTGATTAGTTTTGCAGTCAGTTTTCAGAAAAAAGTCAATCAAGTGAAAGTAACCGAGTATTTCGAGAATGCCGCTGGCCAGACACTCATCTCTTTTGAGATTCTTCCTCCTTTAAAAGGTGGTCGGATGCAAGCCATCTTTGAAAGCCTAGATCCACTGATGGAGTTTAAACCGCCTTTTGTAGATGTGACTTACCATCGGGAGGAGTTTATTTATAAAAGAAAAGACAGTGGCTACTACGAAAAAACGGCCATTCGCAAACGGCCTGGCACCGTAGGTATTTGTGCGGCAATTATGCATCGTTATGGTGTAGATGCAGTACCTCATCTATTGTGTGGTGGCTTCTCAAAAGAAGAGACAGAAAATGTTTTAATCGATCTCAACTTCCTCAATATTAAAAACGTATTAGCGCTACGAGGAGATGCCCGAAAATTCGAAACTAAGTTTGAACCCGAAGCAGATGGACACGCTTACGCTATTGATATGGTCAAACAAATCTCGAATATGAATCAGGGTAAATACCTCGATCCAAACATCGAAAATGGGGAGCATACAGATTTTTGTATTGGAATTGCTGGTTACCCAGAAAAACATTTTGAAGCTCCTAATATGGAATCTGATCTATATTATGCCAAAAAGAAAGTAGAAGCCGGAGCGGATTACATCGTTACTCAAATGTTTTTTGATAATCAGAAATACTTTGATTTCGTCAAAATGTGTCGAGAAGCAGGTATTGATGTTCCTATTGTACCAGGGCTGAAGCCATTGACCAAAAAATACCAACTCAGTTCTATTCCACGCCATTTCTTTATTGATTTACCCGAAGATCTGGCCAAAGCTATGCAAGAGGCTAAAAACGCAGAGGGCCGCAAGCAAGTAGGAATTGAGTGGTGTGCCATGCAATCTAAAGAGTTAAAAGCAGCTGGCGTACCTTGTCTGCATTATTACACGATGGGTGATTCTGATACAATTGTGAAGATTGTAGAGCAAGTCTATTAGCAAAAATAAATGGGGCGTTTTATTACCTTTAGATAAAAACTAGATGAAATGGTTATCTTTTTTATCGCTTTTTGCGCTGTGTGCGCCCAGTCAGCTGGTAACAGCTCAAACCATTCAATCAAATTTCCCCAAACCAAATAAAGCCCAGTTATCCTGGCAAGAAGCAGAACTTGGAGCAGTTTTCCATTATGATTTGCATGTATTTGACGGCGCTAAATATCAACAAAATGGCTCAGCTGGTAATCGTACCAATCCGGTTTTAAATTACCAGTCCTTTTATCCAAAAAATCTAGATACAGACCAATGGATAAGTGCCATAAAAGATGCTGGGTTCAAGTTTGCTATCCTCACGGCTACACATGAGACTGGATTCGCACTCTACCAATCAGAGGTTAATCCTTATTCTCTAAAAGCGATCAAATGGAGAGATGGTAAAGGAGATATTGTCCGCGATTTTGTCAACTCCTGCCGCAAATATGGAATCAAACCAGGGATTTATTTAGGCATCCGTTGGAATTCCTTTTTTGGGGTCTATGATTTTAAAGTAAATGGAGAAGGTGCGTTTCAAAAAAACCGCCAGGCCTATTACAATCATATGGTGGAAAGTATGGTTACAGAGATATGTACCAACTACGGAGAATTGTTTGAAATTTGGTTCGACGGAGGTGCTAGTCATCCAGATTTAGGGGCACCAGATGTATTGCCAATTGTCAAAAAACATCAACCTAAGTGCTTATTTTACCACAACAATCAACTGGCAGAGGCTCGCTGGGGAGGCTCTGAATCTGGAACAGTCCCCTACCCTTCCTGGGCTACTTTTCCTACCCCTTATTCACACTCCGGTGACAGCCCTAAAGGCCATATTGAACTATTAAAACATGGTGACCCTGATGGAAAATACTGGATGCCTGCTATGTCTGATGCCCCCTTAAGAGGTTATAATGGCAGACACGAATGGTTTTGGGAGCCTGGCGACGAGGCACATATTTTCCCGCTGGAAAACCTGATGAAAATGTATACCAATTCAGTTGGACACAATTCAACTTTGATTATGGGGCTCACTCCGGATACCACTGGTTTACTTCCCGCACCAGACGTTCAAAGATTAAAAGAATGGGGTACCGCTATTCAAGACCAATTTGGAAATCCTATTGCAAAAGTAGCTGGTGAAGGAGAAGCCATTATTATGGACCTGGGAAAACCTACTTTAATAAACCATTTCATTTTACAAGAAGAAATTGCGCAGGGAGAACGCGTTCGCAAGTATCTCATCGAATCCTTTGAAGATAACCAATGGAAAGAAATCGCAAATGGATCCGTCATTGGACACAAACGTATTCAGCAGACTGATCCAATAAAAGTGACGAAGTTGAGATTGAAAATTACAGAATCGATCGCCAAGCCTTTGATTAAAAATTTCAGTGTCTATTAAGTTCTTGGATAAAAATTAATACCTTAAATTCTTCACAACGTCAAATTCTTTACCTTCTATAACTAATATTGCAATGAAACCATCTTTACTCAAAAAAATAATTGCCGTCGTATTAAGCTTTGGCCCT
>CAXIDD010000321.1:0-6308 GCA_964021975.1 uncultured Saprospirales bacterium
CTGCTTAATCGAACCAGCTTCCATTCCATCTGCTAATATTTTTAGAAAGTGGGATTCATAGTGCCGACGTAAACTAAGAAATTCACTTAAATGAGGTTCTCTCAGATGCCGCCATTCATCATTAAAGGAAGTAATGGAAGTAAGATCTGTAGCGGCAACTGTAGTGTGTAGGTAAATTAGCGCTTTAATTTTATCCAGCGCCGGTATTTCCCTGGCTTCTATCTCCGTAATGGCATCTACAAATTTATGTGCCGTAGAGAAACAAATCTCCTGGAGCAATTCTTCTTTAGAGGCAATGTGATTGTATAAACTGGAAGCTTTTAAATCAACTTCGCTGGCTAAGTCGCGCATAGAAGTTGCCGAATAGCCTTTATCTCGGAAAAGCCGTGCAGCAGCTTCCAAGATTTTTTGCTTTTTAGGTGAAATTGAATCTTTTGACATGGTAAGCTAACTTACAAAACACTTCCTTAAATCAAGCATTCAATTACGAATTATTGATTTTATGAATTTTAGACAATCATGCTTGTACCACAAAAGGCAAAGCAGCTACAGCCACTTTGCCTCTCGATTTATACACTGAAAAAAGTAATTAAGCTTCTGCTCTGCTTGTATCCAAAGATGCAACGTGCTTAGCTAGTTTACTTTTTAAGTTGCTTGCTTTATTCTTGTGCCAAGTATTTTTCTTAGCTAGTTTATCAACCATGCTCACAACTTTAGGTAAGAAAGCAGTTGCTTCCTCAAAGTTTTCCATTGCTCTTAATTTAGCAATAGCCGTACGAGTTGATTTCTTGTAGTAACGATTGCGTACACGCTTCACTGCGTCTTGACGAATCCGTTTTTTTGCTGACTTATGATGTGCCATAACTCCCTGGTTTTCTTTTCCTTTTAAATATCCGCTTTTTATCGGAGTGCAAAGGTAATCTATTTCCAATAATAAAAAAAGCCTATTTAAAAAAATACGCTTAAAAGTTAGTGGATTTTCTAAAAAGTCTGGTGTAAATTGCAGTAATTTTAAGCCAAGCAAGTTACTATTTCAATTGCTTGAGCAGTTAAGAAGCTATTTGAATATATTTGATTAACAATATCATACAATTCTAGATCACTAGTCGAGTGAACACGGAGCATTTTTCATGCTTTTAATTTAGTACATCAAAACAAGTATAGTTCATTATGTCAAAAGCAAAAGCTTTGGTAAAAGTTTTCCATCCTGGAGACTTTGAAGCACATCAACATTGGTATCCTAAAGCATTAAATGCGACCATCCACCCAATGGTTAATTTCTTTCTAAATCTGGACCAGGAAAGAATTATTAATCGCTATTGTCATTTGCACCCAATGGTTCAACCAAATCAATTGAGGACTTTGTTAAATCACAAATCTCGCCATTTTCTATGGGGTGGTGCTGATTTGCTCAATGTTACCTCGGCTGGCGGTAAAAGACAAATGGTAGTTATAGAAAATAATTCTTGCCCTTCTGGACAAAAATCCATGCCGTTATTGGATGATAATCAAGAGCAGGGTTCCTATAGGTGGTTGATCGAACGCACTTTTAAACCGCTATTAAAAAATAATCGATCTGGTATTAAAGGAGGTTTAGCCGTCATTTATGATAAAAACGAAATGGAAACATCTGGTTATGCTGCTGTCATTGCGGATGTTTTCAAAGAACCGGTTTATTGGGTTCCTTTTTATAAAGATAATCCCGACCCCGATGTCCGTTTTGTTGATAATGTAATGGAAGTTCGGGACCCTGAAGGTAATTGGCAACCCATTCGGGCGGCTTTCCGATATCTCACTCAAAAGCCATGGAATAGATTACCCCTTCATTGCAAAACCAAAATTCTCAACCCAATCATAGCTTGTCTCGCTGGTGGTCGGAATAAAATGATTGCAGCCAAGGCCTACGATATGTACAATGCAGAATTGGAAGGCTCAGGGCTTAAAATTAAAGTCCCCGAAACCATTCGAGATGTACGCAAAAATGAAATCCCACTTTGGGTCAAACAATTAGGCGGACAAGCAGTCATCAAGGTACCTTACAGCAATGCGGGACAGGGCGTTTACACCATTGTTTCTAAAAATGAGCTGGATGCCTTTATGGAAATGGAGTTTGATTATGATCAGTTTATTGTTCAAAGTTTGATCGGTAACTACAACTGGAGTTCAACCACCAAAGCTGGAAAATTTTATCACGTAGGTTGCATTCCAGATACAAAAGGAAAAACCTACGTCGCAGATATTCGTATGATGATTAGCTCCACTCCCGAAGGAATCAAACCGCTTGTCGTATACGCCAGAAGGGCCGCTAAACCACTAGTAGATCAACTACAAGAAGGTGGTGACTCCTGGGAAATGCTGGGTACCAACCTCTCCTATAAAAATGAGGACGGTAGTTGGAATTCTGACACTAACCGGTTGATACTGATGGGCCGCAGGGACTTCAATAAATTAGGTCTCGGCCTAGATGATTTGATTGAAGCCTATATTCAGACCGTCCTTTCTACGATTGCGATCGACCAAATGGCCATTACTTTAATGAACAAGCAGGGTCGTTTTCGGATGCGTTTATTCAAAAGTTTAAACGATGACCCGGCTTTAATCAATGAAATATTAGTCTGATGCAAAAGTTCAAAATACTGGTTTTTACAGACCACAGTGGTCATTCTGTGGAAAATTCGATTTATGCGCTGCTCCTTGCTTTAAAGCAGCAGCCTAATTGTGACTACATTGAGGTAGCCAGCAGAGGTCTAGTCGCCAA
Organism: uncultured Saprospirales bacterium; assembly: GCA_964021975.1. Classification (GTDB taxonomy): domain Bacteria; phylum Bacteroidota; class Bacteroidia; order Chitinophagales; family Saprospiraceae; genus DATFKA01. Next base: position 2,759 of record CAXIDD010000321.1, read on the forward strand.
TAAATCTTTTTTTCAGGACTTAAAAGGTACTCAACTAACGGTGAGTAGAGTGGATGACACTTTTCAATACTCGGCGGAGGGATCCTTTTTTCACCAACAACAAAAACAAGTAGATCTAAGAGACTATGATGTGCTCTTTTTACGCTTACCGCATCCGATAAGACCAGGTTTTTGGGATCATTTGATTAGCCATTTTCCTGAGCAATGCATTTTTAACCAACCTACGGGCATTCAAATTTCTGGCAACAAACGTTTTTTATTGGAACTGGCCGAATGGTGTCCGCCGATTCGTTTGTGTCAAAATAAAGCAGCAGTTTTGGCTTTTGCCAAAAAGTTTCCAATTGTTTTAAAACCCCTAGAAGGTTATGGTGGGAAAGGTATCGTAAGAATTGACCAAGGAAAAGCATGGCTGGGTAATCAAGCCATTAACTTGGATGAATTTTTAACTGAAATGGAAACACAGAACCAGGTTTATCTGGGCATGAAATATCTGAAAAATGTTACCGAAGGCGATAAACGTATTGTCGTGATTTATGGTCAGGTAATTGGAGCTTCGCTGCGATTGCCCCCTGAAGATTCTTGGCTATGCAATGCCGCTCAAGGTGGTCAATCTGTCAATACAAGCCTAAGGCCAGAAGAAGAATTAATGGCCAAGGACTTAAGCGAAAAATTAGGAAAACTAGGCGTAATGTTCTTTGGATTTGACACCTTGGTTGATGATCATGGGCAACGGGTACTTTCAGAAGTCAATACGCTAAGTATCGGAGGTCTCAAACAAATGGATGCAAAACAAAAAGAGCAACAACTCTTGTCAAAAGCTGCGAATCAAATTATAGACTACATTCAAAATGAAATTATTATTCCAAAAAAATGAAATCAAAAAAAAATACCCCCCTGGCTTATCTGCAAGAGGAGCCAACTTACATAAAATCACTCAACCTCAAGGAGATCCCGAGGGGAAGCATTAAAAAATTCTGGTTCCACTTGGTAACCGATGGTATGGGCCGACCAATTCACATCCCAATTATTGTGGCCAGAGGGATGGAAGCTGGTGATGTACTCGGTGTTAGTGCCGCCGTACACGGCAACGAACTTAATGGCATCCAAGTTATCCAGCGTTTATTTAAGGAGATTGATCCTAAGCAATTAAAAGGTACTATTGTCGGTATTCCAGTCATGAATAGTCCTTCCTATTTATTAAAAAAACGTCGGTTCATTGATCAAGTTGATCTCAACCACATTATGCCAGGGGTTGAGGATGGGAATGTCAGCCAAGTTTATGCCCACCGATTTGTCCACCAAATTGTCAAGCACTTCGATTACCTAATTGACCTGCATACCGCCAGTTTTGGAAGGATTAATTCCTACTACATTCGTGCTGACCTCAAAAACCCAATTACCCGTAAAATGGCCATGCTCCAACAAGGGCAAATTGTGGTCCACAAACCTGCGTCTGATGGCACTTTGAGAGGAGCTGCTGATGCCATGGATATTCCTTCGGTCACAACAGAAGTAGGGAACCCCAACGTATTCCAAAAAGGGATGATCCGATACAGTCTTACTGGAGTACTGAACTTTCTGATTTATCAAGGAATGATCGAAGGAGAAATTCAAGAACCTGAGGTCCCAGCAATTATTTGCAAATCTTCGTATTGGATCTATACAGATACCGGTGGAATGCTAAAAGTAGAACCTAAAGCCACCGAAATGGTCAAAAAAGGACAAGTTATTGCTTATCTATATGACGTTTTCGGTAAAAAAATAAAGCGATACTATGCACCTGAAGATGGCATTGTGATTGGAAAAAATGTCAATCCAGTTGCTCAAACGGGTAGTAGAATCCTACATTTGGGCATCCTAAAGGATTAATTTCCAATTAGGGCCAACAAGGTGGTCAAAAATTTGCTTTTTTCATAGAAGGGCTTTTTCTTGCAGGATAATAAGTTTAAGGTTTTAAAAAAGCAGGCTTCACCTTATAGGTTCTTGCTAAAAGATTGCAACACTATTTGATTTTAAAGCGTTAAATTTTTAGAGTCAAGTTTTCCAATTTGAAGAACTTGATAGAGGAATAGAAATAATTTTTCGGAAATATTGAGCAAGTAGTTTCACTTTTTAGAAATCACTTGCAATTGAGGGAATAGTTGCCGCTAAGTGCTTTGCAACTATTCCCTTATTCAAATAAGGCATCAGGTAAATGAGTGATTTTTCTTTTATTGCAAATGCACACCCAAGTTACATTGAAGAAATGTACCAAAAGTACCAGCAATCTCCAGAATCAGTAGAAGCTAGCTGGCGCGCTTTTTTTAAAGGTTTTGATTACGCAGCGGGCTCTACTAATGGCCAGGCCACCACTACTCAAGCAGCCAGTAATGATACTGCAGATGCTGGTGAGGCTAGAGTCATTGCGTTGATTAAGGCTTTCCGTAACAGAGGACATTTATTGTCCACTACCAATCCCATCAGACAAAGAAGAAATCATAATCCAAATCTAAACCTAGAAGATTTCAATCTTTCGGAAGCAGATATGAACAAAACGTTCAATACGGGTTCAGAAATAGGAATTGGTAAAGCAACTCTAAAAGAGATTGTAGATCATATGCGCCGCGTCTATTGTGGCAACATTGGATTTGAATACCATCATATTGAAGATCGCCAAAAACGCAGATGGATTCGAGACCGGATCGAAAAGCACCATCCTAATCGGAATTATGACATTCCCATAGAAAAGAAAAAACGCATCCTTGAGAAACTAAATGGTGCGGTTATCTTTGAACGCTTCTTACATACCAAGTACATCGGCCAAAAGCGCTTCTCCCTGGAGGGTGGCGAATCTACAATTGTAGGTCTAGATGGAATCATCAATACAGCAGCCGGACAAGGCGTAGAAGAGGTCGTCATTGGCATGGCGCACAGGGGCCGACTAAATGTATTGGCCAATATCATGGGTAAAACCTATGAGCACATCTTCAATGAGTTCGAAGGAACAGCACTGCCCGACCAAAGCTTCGGGGATGGAGACGTGAAATATCACTTGGGTTATTCTTCTCATGTAGAAAGTACCAGTGGTAAAAAGGTACACCTGAAATTGGTACCTAATCCCTCTCACCTCGAATCCGTGGACCCAGTTGTCCAAGGTTTTGCCAGAGCTAAAGCGGATATTCTCTACGATAGTAATTATGATAAAATCCTGCCTATTCTCATTCATGGAGATGCAGCAGTAGCTGGACAAGGAGTCGTTTATGAGACTACTCAAATGAGTAAATTAGATGGCTATTATACGGGAGGTACCCTGCATTTTGTCATTAACAATCAAATTGGTTTCACAACTGATTATGACGATGCCCGGTCTTCAACTTACAGTACCGGTGTAGCGAACGTAGTCCAAGCACCCGTTTTCCATGTCAATGGAGATGACCCCGAAGCCGTTTTATTCGCAGTAGAATTTGCAGTTGATTACCGGCAAAAATTCAATAACGATGTGTTTATTGATCTAGTTTGTTACCGCAAACATGGACATAATGAGGGAGATGATCCAAAGTTTACCCAACCA
>CAXIDD010000322.1:0-6266 GCA_964021975.1 uncultured Saprospirales bacterium
TAAACCTTTTTATATAGATCTTTTTTCAAAAGCCTAGTCAATAGTGGCCTTTTTTCATTGTTGTCCTTAAAATGCATAAACATGCTGGTATACTTCAGCTCTTGGTTATCCATTTGTTTGGAAAGAGAAGGCAATCGGAAACCACCAAAGGCCAAGTTGAGGTCCCAGAGTATTGGATGAAACACTCCGGCGGTATCTTGATATAGGTAATAATTATGGCAAAAAGCTCCCATATAGCTATCTAAGTTTACCACATAGTTATTGAAAGCCAACATCCAAAGGGTTTGGTCGACATCCAGCACTTTCTCTAAGTTCTCAAAATCATTATTCAAGACATCAATTAAGTTGATCAACTCTGTCCAACCGTGGTCTGATTTCATTTCGTAATAGCCCATATAGCAAAGGGAATCTTTCCCTAGATACTCTAATGAAGATCGATCTCCTTCGGGACAGGTAGCAGGTGTTTCGTATCGATAATTAGGGTCACACTTGACAAGTACCCCTTTGTGCTCTCCGAAGTAGGAATCTAAAAGAGCATTATCAACCGACTCCACCAAAGTGTATAAACCCAGGTATTCTTCATTGACATAGACTTTTGCAAAAGAAGACCGAGAAGCCGGCATGTAATCCCGTGCAATATCATAAGCCAAGACTTCGCGGATAAAACTTGGATCCCTAAATCCATTGGCCAGTTTCAAGGTTTTGTGCCCTTCTGGTAATCTTTGTTTGCCATCTACATAATTGAGTTTGATATTGAAGGGTAATTTCTTAGAATCTGTCTGTAGGATGAAATTGTAAGAGCTATTCCCCTTGTAACGGACACCAGCTTGTTTGTAGGGGATATCATCGACCAATACATCCGCTAGAATCCGCTCCGACTCACCATCTGCTTTATTGGCTTCCAACTTTGCCCCCCAATCTGTATCTGAAAATTGGATTTTGACCGTATGTATAACCTGATTATCATAAACGTCCTGGGCAGTAAGCCCTCCCATGCATATAACGTACAAAGCTAAGGGAAGTATCCGTTTAATCATAGCATCCAATTTTTCTGACTACTTGAAAGAAGGTATTTGAATCTAATTATTATATAGTTATTTTGAAACGGCAGAAAGCCCTTATTTATTTAAGTCAGATAATTTAATTTGGTTCAACTCATACATGTAGCGTGCCGGAGCATAACTAACTGTTTTTGCATTTTCTGCCCGAATATAGTATTCCAATTGATCTACGCCAGTTTCTGGTGAAATGATGACACCATAGATATTATCTCCAGCGTCTAAATCATAATTTTTACCATCATCCTTCATTTCCATTTCCTTAAAGGGACCTTCTCCATCAAAACGGTAAAAAACTTTCACCGAGGTAGCAAAAGCCGAAATAGGGATTTGAATCTGAAAATCTTCAATGATATCTCTGGAATAACGCTTTCTTTCTTTGTATTTCGGCGTACCAATTTCAGCTGGAATATAAAGAAAATCTTTATTCTTCTTAAGGAATCTGGAGCGATTGTTCATAAAGGTAACTAAGCCAGGGATCTTAGTAATTTTTCCAATAGTAGCAACTAAGCTACGATCAAAATCTGCCGTATTGTAATAACGATTCCGGTCATTAGTTAAAGGGACCCTGATCAAGTCTTGAAGCTCGTTAGCCTGTTTTTCAAAGGAACCACTAAGGAATTCATCATAGAGGATGGTACGCATATGTGAAAGGTATGCCTTCCTGTTTTGCTCACTACTTAACAGTTTGCTTACCAATGGTTTGCGCACCGATTTTTCATGTAAAAAAGGATCCAGTTTCTCCATTGCTCCAACCGATAAATCAGAGCCTTTCCCGATATTTTTTGCACTACCAAAGGCAAAGTTGGTATTCCAAAGAATGGGTACAAAACGGCCATCTTCTTTTTGGTATAAGAAATAATTGGGTGCTTCTTTACCTAGATAACTTGACAAATTGGCGATGACGTTATTAAATGCCAGCATCCATAGCGTCTGATCTACATCTAAGTTCTTGGCCCGTAATTGCGCTTCATCAGAATTGATAGCACGAACCAAGGCTACGAAAGGATCAAAGCTGTTGCCACGTACTAAATCAATATTCCGATCATAGCATTCAGCAGAAGGTTCCAAGCGTAAATTTCCGTAGGCGGCATCCAAACAGTAATCATTCATTTTGACTTTGCTGGTAGGATTACTATAAAACAGGTGACCATCTTTATAACCAAAATTGGCTTCTAAAAAGCGATCGTCGATGGGTTCGATATTGACAAAGAAACCATAGTATTCATCATTCACCTGAAGTTTAGCAAAGTTGGCTTTGGGAGCGGCCATGTATTTTCGAGCAATATTGTAAGCCAAAACTTCTCTAACCAAGCTAGGGTCCCGGAGCGCCATAGATAATAAAACTGCCCGATTACCTAGATAATTTTGTCCTTCTATTTTATGATCCAAACGGATAAAAAGACTATTCTTTTTTTGATCGGGAATAAAGGCACGATCGTTTTTGATCCGTACACCAACATCGGAGAAAGTAGTTCCATTAATGGTTAGTTTCGCATTGAGCAGCTCGTCCCCATTAAAGCGCAAAGAGTCTAATGCTTGTCTCCAATTCTCTTGTTCAAACTCAATTTTGAGTTCCTGGATCGAATCCAACTGATAGAAATCAGTGTCTTGAGCGAATAAACTACTTGTTCCAAAAAGAGCTAAACAAAAGCTAATATATATCTTAAAAAAGTTGTGTTTCATGATAATTTGAGTACATTTTATGGTTGGTTCGTAAAAAAAAGAACCTTCCTATTTGGGATCTGATTCACATTGCAATAATACTAAATTAAATCCATACCCCTTAGGTCATTTTCGGAATGGAAGCATATCGTAGATAAGCGATCTTTAAAAGAGTGCTCCGAGGCTTAGAACTACATTAAAAAACATTATGGCCATCAATGCTAAGGCTAAAATTTTCAACCAGGAACCATTTTCTTGCCTGAATTTCTCCGCTTTCTCTGCATTACTAGGCTTTTTGATTTTGGCTACCCCAATTGAAAATAGGTAAATATATACCCCGACGCCAAGCAATAATAATTCTACTATAATACCAACATATTGAATCATAAGCATTATTTTTTAAGCAACTGTACTTTCAAAAAAACCGGTTTTTGTATTCTTTTTTACTTCATCCCAGAAAAAACAACGGCCATTCATTGCGACATAAACACCACTGGGTAGGGTTTGTGCGAAAGCCATAGCAGAACCTAAATTAAAGAAACCATCCGAAGAAGTACCGAAAGCATAGGGGATCATTGCGCCGGTTAGGATAATGGTTTTATCTTCAATCTCTGCTGCTGCCAGGTATTTTGCAGTTTCCGTCATAGTATCAGTTCCATGCGTAATCACTATATTCCGAGCCGAATTACGCTTGCAATTGTGCAAAATAATGGCCCGATCTTCTTCGGTCATCTCTGTAGAGTCTACCATCATCAATGTCTTCACATCAACATCCAATGTACAGCGCCCACGTTTTAACATCTGCGTTAGATGGCTGTCTTGAAAAAAAAGTTTACCCGTGATGTAGTTATAGTTTTTATCAAAAGTACCACCGGTAACGAATATTTGGATCATTTGCATTTTTAAAGGTGAAAATAATAAAAGAAGTTGACTAGCACAGCCATCTATAAAGCAAACATGAGTCATCCTGAATTTTTGGCCACCTTTATGTTTTATTTAAAAAAATGTCTATAAGAACTGCGGGAGGCCGCCTAGGCATTGTTTGAGTGGAGCGAGCCTGCCTGCCGCGCCGGCGCAGGCAGGTTTGGCTAAGCAAGATTTTTTTCTTCGTTTTTGTATCGATTGACAAAAATGAAGAAAACCAAGCTTAGACCAACAACTTTCAAGATATTACAAAACACTTTTGCTGAGATTTAAAAACTATAAACCAGGCAAGTATAAAGTAGCATCCCGAATTTTCCGATCAGAAAATTCGGGATGACTCATGTTATTTGTAATTAAGTAGAAGAGCAAATTAAATCTTTTACTTGATTTCAAAGACACTATCTTCTACTCCCGAATTTACGGTTAAACTGGTGACCTTCATATCTAATGGGAATGGGGTAGCTCCAGTTGTTTTAACAGAAAAAGGAAACATTATGCCATCTACGGCCTGATAGTCTCCAAACTCCTGAGTTGAGGTGATCGTTTGTCCTTGAGCATCTATGGTGGCTACTACTTTTAATTTAAGCCCTGTTTCAACGCTGTAGTATTCTGTTTTACTGTTGCCCATGTTATCTGTAACCTCTAGGCTGTAAACTTTATTGCCATCTATTTCTTCAATACCCTTCACCGTTGCTTTAAGGCTAACATTGAGGTATTCTAATTCTGGGAATAAGGCTGCCTCCGCTTTCATCCCCATGGCAGCGTCCCCTTCAATAGCTTGCTTCTGCCCCATCATGGTCATTTGCCCTTTTTCTCCATCAAACTTGGTTTGTTGCATGACATTACCCATGATGGATACTTCTATGGATAATTGGCTCGGCGCTTTTTTGATATTCGTTACTTTTAAAGCTTGTCCTTGGACATTTGCTTCCATGACTATGGTATAATCTTTGACTTGCTTTAGCTTATCAGCCCCACCGATCGCATCAATATATTTTGCGATGACTTCCTCGGCGGTAACATCTCCGGCGGCAGAAGGCGCTTGGACTGCTTGTCCGTAATCATCTAAGAGATCCACTTCTCCATCTCCAGCAAAACGGGCTAATTTATCTACAACTTCAGCTTGGTTTCCGACTACAACTATGTAGGCATTATTCGGCTTAAGGTATTTTTTCGCCGTTGCTAAAATATCAGCGGGTGTAATGGCATCTAACCTTTTGAGATAATTCTGATAATAATCCTTAGGTAGTCCATAGCGGGCAATGTTTAAGGCATAGCGAGCGGTAGATTGAGGCTGCTCTAAGCCCCTACCAAAACTTCCAATGATCACATTTTTAACTAAGTCTAACTCTGCTTGACTAGGCGCTTCTTTAGTTAATAATTCTATCTCTTTCAAAAACTCTACTATGGCACTATCCGTGACCTCAGTACGTACTGCTGCTCCAGCATTAAAAACACCGACCAAACGATCTGAACTAATATTCGCCGTAGCACTGTAGGTATACCCCTTATCTTCGCGAATATTTAAGCCTAAGCGAGAGCTAGGAATACCTCCTAATAGTTCACCTAATATTGTCACCTTAATGGCATCAGGATGCCCTGGAGTCAAATCAAGCGGATAAGAAATATTGATCACCGACTGGACGGCTCCTGCTTTATTAACTAATTTAACTTCATTACTTTTGGGGCCACTTATGTCATCAAATTTAGATTCGGGGAAAGTTCCCTTTTCCCAGGCACCAAAGTATTTTTGAGCTAGAGATTTTGCTTTTGCTGCTTTAATATCACCGATGATGACCAAATAAGCTTTTCCGGGCTTAAAGTAAGTTTCATAATAAGCTTTGGCATCTGCTAGCTCAATATTATCAATACTTGCTTCAGTTTCGAACTCACTGTAAGGATGTCCCTCTCCGTAAGTGACTATATCTGAGACTCTAGAAGAAATCACATTTGGGTCTGTTTTATTAAAGGCAATTCCCGAGCGAGTTTGTTGCTTCAATTTCTCAAATTCTTCTTCGGGAAAAGAAGGGCTCAATAAAATTTCTTGCATGAGACTAAGTAAGGCATCTGTATGTTTGGTAAGACTAGATCCAAACATACCATTAGAACCTACATTTAAGCTTGCTCCGACAAAATCGATGGCTTCGTCAATTTCTGCTTTAGTTCTTTTCGTGGTCCCGGCTCGCAATAACTGGCCAGCCAAACTTGCTGCTCCAGTCTTATCCCCTTCTACAATCGGTGGAATATCAATAAGTAATTGAAAATTGACCACTGGTAAGCGATTATTTTCCACTAAAATTACTTGTAAACCATTGTCTAATTCAAAAGTATTGGCATCTTTTAGTTCTATTTTGGGAGCTGGCCCTCCTTTCGGTGCCGTTTTCCGAAAATCTTCTTGTGCTTGTAGCGAACTGCTAAAAAGTACTAGAAGGAGACTATATAAATAAATGTAATATTTCATTCTTATGGTAATTTAATAATTTGGGATATACAGGAAGCAACCTGCATATTTCTTGATTAAAATACAAACAGGCTAAGCTTAGTTTCCTTCTGGCAACCAATATAAAACAACCCGCTTATTTTTGTCTAAGTACTTTTTGGCTACCCGTTGAATATCTG
>CAXIDD010000323.1:0-6253 GCA_964021975.1 uncultured Saprospirales bacterium
ATCAAATTGAGCTTGGGCAAAAGCTTCCCAGACTAGTTTTTTATTCAAATCCTGATTAAACCGTAGATGGCTAAAACCTTGGCTATTGAAATTTCTTGGCGCACTATCTGGATCATTGATTGGAACGAAACGGGTCAGACGATAGCCACCTAACAGCATTAATTTACTTTTTTGTTGGATCCATTCCAAACGTAGCTTAGCATTGGGTTTTAGAAAACGGCCAGCCTTGTTTTCATTCATCCCAAAATTAAAATTCACCAGACCTACAAAGTTTTTATTGCTATTCTCTAATCGAAGATCTTCGGTATTGATGACGGTTTGGGCTTGTGTGGATAAGCCCCAGGTAGCTAGAATTAAAAATAGGATATAGCGTTTTTTCATAGTAATCGGTTCTGCCGCAAGATAACGAATTACGAAAAATCCAGCGACTTCTACCGTAAATCATTGATTATTCCATTCTTTTTGAACCTCCCGTACAGAACGGAGTTAATATTGCTGAAAAAACAAACTATGAAACAAGCACCCATTGTCATTATTGGAGCCGGCGTAGCTGGTCTAGTTGCCGCCATTCACGCTGAAAAAACAGGTAAGTCCATACATCTTATCGAAGCAACAGATCGTCCCGGGGGGCGCGTAAAAACCGATGAAATAGACGGCTTTCGTTTAGATCATGGCTTCCAGGTTCTTTTGACAGCCTATCATGAGGCACAGCGATACTTAGATTTTTCTACCTTACAACTCAAAAAATTCAATAATGGCGCACTAATTTTTCAAGGGGATAAATCCTATCAGATTGGTGACCCTTTAAGAGATCCTAGCCAGCTATTAAATATGGCTTTTTCTAGTGTGGGAACCCTAAAAGATAAATGGCTCATTTTCAAGTTGACCCAAAGCCTAAAAAAGCAAGACCGCTCTAAGGTGTTTAAAGCCCAGGACCAAACCACTTTAGCTTATTTGCAGGACTATGGCTTTAGTGAGCAGATGATCAATCGCTTTTTTCGGCCTTTTTTTGGGGGCATCTTTTTGGAAAATGACTTGAATACTTCTGCTTCTATGTTTCGCTTTGTATTTAAATTATTCTCCGAGGGCAGTGCCGCTATTCCAAATTTAGGTATCGAAGCCATCGTCGATCAACTCAAAGCACAATTATCAAATACAACTTTTCATTTTAACCAAAAGGTAGATAAAATTGAAGGTAAAAGCCTTCAATTGCAAGATGGTACTTCAATGGATTTTGATAAAGTTATTATTGCTTGTCCTCCAGGGGATATATTGCCCAATTTACAAGGTTCTGAATTGGCTTGGACCAGTACTTGTAACTTATACTTTACAACTGAAAAATCTATTCTAAACAGTAAATCTATTGCCCTAGTTACAGACCCCAATAGTCCAATCAATAACTTTTGTGTATTGACAGATGTGTCGGATGCTTATACTTCCAGTGGTAAGAGTTTGGTCTCTGTAACGCTGAAAAAATATCCAAAGACATCAATGGATCTATCTTTTTACCAGAGTATTGCTAAAGAACTCGCTAGTTTAACTAATTATCCAGGTGACATTACTTTTCTGAAACGCTATGACATTCCACAGGCTCTGCCTGTAATTGATGATTTGGAATATAGCCTCCCCAATACGCAGTTTACCTTAACGGATGATATTTATCTGGCTGGGGATTACCTACTAAACGCTTCATTGGACGCAGCAATGCGAACGGGGCGTTTGGCAGCGGAAGCGATGATGGATAGTTTGTAGCCATTTTTTGAAACAAAGAATTAGGGAGTTGTTGAATTACTTAGATAATTCAACAACTGTCCTTATGGAACTATTCTTTCAACAATTAGGTTAAGGTTCGTATCACATTAAGAAGCTCATATGCTTGTAAAGACCCGACCTTATGTTAAAAGTAATACTCAACAATCCTTATATTGCCATGCTTCGAACCTGCTGGCAGTACGCTGCTGGAGGAAAGCGACAGTTTATTCTGGTTTACGCCTTATTCATTATTAGCAACTTAGCACATGCTTTAGTGCCAATTTTATGGGGCTGGTTTATCAACGAAATTCAAAAGAATGAAGGTAATATTCTAAAGTCGACTTGGGTGTATCTAGGCATATACATGGCTATCCATCTTTTTGAGTGGGCCTTCCATGGAAATGCACGGGTGAAAGAACGAGAACTCGCCTTTAATATTAGTAAGAATTACCTACATAGATTGTATCACCAGGCTGTACATTTACCCGTCGCTTGGCATCAAGATCACCACAGTGGTTCTGTTATTAGTCGGATACGAAAAGCGTATGATGCCATTCGTATGTTTTTTCAGACGGGTTTTAGATACGTCAATATTTTAACTAGATTTTTGGTGTCCCTAGCAGCTATGTTCTATTTTTCCCCCTTATTTGGAGGGATAGCATTGATATTGGGGGTTGTAGCGGTTTGGGTGATTTTAGAATTTGATAAACCTTTTATCAAGTATCACAATGAAACCAATGAACGAGAACATAAAGTTTATTCCAACCTATTTGATAGCCTTTCAAATATTGTCACAGTAATAACACTGAGACTAGAGAAACGCATGGAACGTGGCCTATCAGATACGATCCAACGGGTATTTTCTCCATTCATCCGCAAGGTATATATCAACGAGTGGAAATGGTTTACCGTAGATACGATTGTGACGATCATTTACTTGATTACCGTAGCGGGTTATATTTATCAAAATTATGTTCCGGGTGAAGTGTTTTTGATTGGAGGATTAGTAACGTTGATTGGGTTTGTCAATCGGTTCACAGGTGTCTTTCATGATGTGGCCTATCAATATACCCAAATTGTAACCTACAATACGGATGTACAGACTGCAAAAGTTGTTTCCGATTCTTACGAGGCTTATCATACCTTCGATATAGAAGAAAAACTACCGACTGATTGGCAACAAATTTCGATTGAAAACCTAAGTTTTAGTCATAAAGAAACACTAGCAGAAGACGATACCGTACATGGCCTAAGAAAAATTCACTTAGACATCCAGCGCGGTAAAAAAATTGCACTGATCGGAGAAAGTGGCAGTGGTAAAAGTACCTTACTCGCTTTACTCCGCGGTTTGTATCAATCTGATGAAGGAACACTTTTTCATTTAAATGGGAAAGGGGAGATTAGTAGCAACCTGATCGGGAATAGCGTGACGCTTTTCCCACAGGAACCTGAAATTTTTGAGAACACGATCGAATACAATATTACCTTAGGACTGCCAAGCACGCCTGAGGAGGTAGGAAAGGCTTGTGAATTAGCGTATTTCAATTCGGTTGTAAAGCAATTGCCAAATGGCTTGGAAACGGATATTAAGGAGAAAGGGGTGAATCTCTCCGGTGGTCAAAAACAACGGCTAGCACTGGCACGCGGAATTCTAGCAGCTAAAACCAGTGCCATAGTCTTAATGGATGAACCAACCAGTAGTGTTGATCCTAAAACGGAAGCTATGATTTATGAGCAGCTTTTTGCAGCATTTACAGATAAGGCAGTGGTCTCTTCTTTGCACCGCTTACACTTGCTCCCGTCTTTTGATTACATCTACCTGATGGATAACGGGCGAGTTGTTGCGGAAGGAGATTTTGCAACTTTACGTTCTCAAAGTCCGGACTTCCAGGAAATGTGGAAGCACCAGGAAGAGCTTACAATCTCTTAATAAGGTCTATAATAAAAAGGGTACCTTGTAATTGTGATCTAGTTTTTATTACCTACATTATCCATATTTATGAAACAACAATTACTAATTGGTGCTCTTTTGCTGTTTATGATCCAATTTGCTTCAGCTCAGACTTATCCAATTGATACCATTCAATATGTAGGTCATTCTGAAAACTATTATGACCTAGTAATTATGTCAGAAGGCTACACGGCCTCGGAGATGGATACCTTTAAAGCAGATGCCCAAAAAGTCAGAGAGATTTTGGCCTTAAATAATGCTTATGAACCTCATATGGATAAAATGAATATTTTTTCCATTCAAACCCCTTCTGAGGATTCAGGAATTAGCTTACGTACACAGTTTCAGTCGCCTAATGATCCAATCCAGGAGGAGGTCATCAAAAACACTTTTTTTGGAATCTTTTTTTTGAATTCCTATAGAGCTTATTTTCTGGAAGATTCTACGATAGTAAAAGCACGACATGTAGCAGGAGAGAACATACATTTTTCGGATAATGTACTTATTTTAACGAATGATCCTATTGGTTCCGGCCGGGCTTCTTTTGATAAAGTAGCCGTTGCAGCTAGATCTACTGGAGACCTTGCCGGTTATGATGAATATGTGATTAACCATGAATTGGCTCACTCTATCGGAGGACTCTCAGATGCTTATGACCCTAGTGCGGGAGAAGGTTTTAATAAAACAACCAACAAAGACCCCAATACGATTCGCTGGAAGGACTTATTGCCCTCTGATGAAGTTGGTATAGATTCAATTACAGCAGGGGTATACATTCCAAATTTAGGATGTATGATGAATATTATTTCGGTAGATTATACCTGTCCAGTCTGTAGGAGACGCTTAAAAACTAGTATTGCTGATGTTTCGGATCAGTTGCCATCGACACATCGGGCGTATTTTTTAGGGAGAGACGATGAAATACCATCACTTTTGGCTGGGATACTATTCGAGGAGCGACTAATTATGAAATTGTTTTTAATGCCTATTGGAGAGATGCGGTGTTCTTTGATACGACTTCTACTAATCAATATACTTTTACCTTACCAGAGGAGGACCTGATGATGGTAGGTCAATATGTACCTAGCGTAAGCATTAGGGCCTTCAACGCTACTGGGAGTACCGAGTATAAGCGATATACAGTAAATACTTATCAGGTCTTTGATTCAGGCAGTCAACTAGAGGCTCCCGAAATTACGAATATCGAGAAAACGTCTGAGACTTCCTTTTTAATAGAGTTTACATCTCGACAATATATGGATGCTACTTTTATTCGTCTGTATAATGAAGCAGGCCAGTTTACAGAAATTATTACGCCTTACAGTAGCATCGAATTAAGAGGTTTAAATAAAGATCAATTGTATCACATTCAAATGGCGGCGGCTTTTCCAGACCCAAACCAGTCGTTTACGCCCAGCCCAATGTCTGCTTTGGTTCCTTTACGGGAGGCGGTGAGTACGGATATTGCACAACTTGAGCTGAGCTCAGGAGTTACCTTAATGCCTAATCCAGCAAAGGATTTGATTAGCCTTGATTTTGAAGAATCATACCATTCGATCAATCTAGAACTAGTAAATATGAAAGGGCAGATTCTTAAGAGATTTGCTTATGATCAACAAAGTAAAATACAGCTTAATGTCAATAGTTTAAACGCTGGTATCTACCTACTAAGAGTAACTGCTGATAATCGCTCAACGGTACTGAAGTTCATCAAAGAATAAGAATTAGGCTTTCAAGCCAATGGCACAAATCATACGTCCAGTTTTACCTTTTTCTTTTCTATGAGAAAAAAAATATTGATTATGCGTCACGGTTGAATATGGGCTTATTTCAATTTTATCGGATAAAAGGCCAATTGATTCCAACTGGGATTTATTGGCCTTTTTTAAATCTACGTAGAATTTTTTTTTATTTGAGTTCCAATCTTTAAAAGGTATATCAAAATGCTGGGCAACATCTTGATCCACTTCAAAAGTATTCCGATCAATACAAGGCCCAATGTAAGCTAGGCAGTTTTGAGCTTGTGTACCAAATTCAGCAGTCATTTGACCAAGTACCTTTTTTGCAATTTCGTCTACGGTTCCTCGCCAGCCAGCATGTATCGCAGCAATAGCCTTGGTCTCCGGATCAAAAACCAAAATGGGCGTACAGTCGGCTACCGTAACGGTGAGTAAAATATCTTTTTGCTGCGTAATTAAGGCATCAAAACCCTGGTATTGACCGGGTACTTGGACCGTTAATACAGCAGTCTCATGTACCTGTAATGCGCCGGCTGTTTGGTCAGAAGA
Organism: uncultured Saprospirales bacterium; assembly: GCA_964021975.1. GTDB lineage: Bacteria > Bacteroidota > Bacteroidia > Chitinophagales > Saprospiraceae > DATFKA01. Next base: position 5,992 of record CAXIDD010000323.1, read on the forward strand.
AAAACCTAAGTCTCCAAAAAAAGCAGCCCTGTTTTTAGCAACAAGTTTAGAATCATCCTTAGTATACAGGCCAAGATTCAAACTTGCATAGGGTGCTCTTCCAAAACCTCCGTTGCGGGTACTTTGGGCTGCAATAACTTGTGGATAAGGGCTGAAAATAGGGGGACGTAAGAACCTATCTTGGTCTGATGGAGTCATATTTGATGAATTATTCTTTTGCTAAACAATAAAAATAGGACTATTGAGCGTATTTTTAAGTAAC
>CAXIDD010000324.1:0-6253 GCA_964021975.1 uncultured Saprospirales bacterium
AGTTCGCCTTCACTTTTTGCTGAGCCGTCAATTCCGTGATCTTCTTGATCCCTTCTGCATCCAGGATATTGCTTTCTTTTAGATAACCAATATCAGTTTGCTCCAAGTAATCGATAGAACAATCATCTAGTTTGTAACCATTCAAATACTCACCAATGGTATCTTGGATTTCTGAGTTAAATTTTTCACGGTTATCATAAAGCTCTACAAAGTCAAAACGTTTTCCAACGGTTTTAATGGCCTCTGAGAATTTAGCCTCAAAAAGCTCTCTAAGGGTATCTGGGTCAGAAGCTCTCGCACAGCCGATGGCCTGAGCGACCTTCTTAATATCGTTGGCATCTTTATTGATACGCACGAAGAAAACGACTTTGATATCTGCTCGGATATTATCCCTACAGATAAGGCCTTCTTCTTTCATTCTAACGATTTCGATGGTTTTCACCGAAAGGTCCATTTTTTCAAAAATTTCAATAACTGGAACGACCAGTAATCCATTTTCAAAAGCGACCCTAGTCCCTCTAAGACCGGTTGCGATAATCGCTTTACCTTGTGGCACTTTTTTATACCAACGGGCAATCATTATTGCGATTGCAAAGACAATAACAACAATGGCGATCCCAATGAAGACACCAGATTGTTGAAAGGCTTGTAATAAGATCATGGTTATTAATTTATCAAGTGTGATTGTGTAATTATTTTAAATTCAACCTCGGATGGCCGGTGAATAGTAGCCAAAGTTTGAAAACTTTGACTATCTATTGGTTTCGGTGGCCGAAGTTTTGATGGTTCGTTCGCTCAAGTTTTGATGGCTCGTTCGCCGAAGTTTTGATGGTTTGATGTCCGAAGTTTTGATGTTTTGATGTCCGAAGTTGCAAACTTCGGCTACTGTAGGTTATCAATTATGACTTCTCTACGAATCAGATAGTAACGTTTATCTTCGGTTTTACCAACGATTCTTGCAGTCTCACCTCTTTTCATGGGAGTGTCATCGCTTTCGGTTTTGACTTCGATGAGCAAAGAAGATCCATCAATCATGACTTCGGCTTGGCCAAAACGAGAGGCACTAGCAGGCAAGCGAAGTTTACAAATGAGTCCGATATAGTCAATCGGTTTTGCGGTCTTATTCATTCTAGCAAAAATCGGTACCAAAGGCATGGTCAAGATTTTCCCGATGATCAAACTAAAGAAGATGATCGGAATAAACATAGCCAATGCGAACCACCAGCGACCGTTTCCAAAGTATTCGTTCAGACCAATGGACATCATCCAAGCGGGGAATACCACAAAAGTCATGACGATCATAAAGGGCATTTTCCCAAAATTAAAGAAGTGTAAAAAGCCAGCAAAACCACCCAAGTTCCCTCCAGTGTCTGCATCAACGTCAAGATCAGCATCGATGTCTACATCAACATCCAAATCGACATCAAGGTCTGCATCGATATCAAAGTCTAGTGCACCTAAGTCAATGGCACCTAGGAGGACGGACAACCAATAGAGCAAGACGAAGCCAAGCAATATGGTATACAGTAAGTTCACGGGCTCAAAGGCCGCTAACCAAAGGTCTTGCATAGCCAGAGATTTATGTTTAGTGATTTAATGGTTTGGTGGACTCGCTGATTATCTACTATAATTTAGGAGAATCGACAAATTCGGAGGTTTCAATTAGTGCTAGTTTTTGTTTCTGACCATAGAAATAATAAATACAAGTTCCCACTAAAGGGAATGCTACGGCCAAGACTAAATAAAGCGCTTTATCCTGTTTAGTTTTAAATTGGGATTTAACAATATCAACTATGGCCCATATCCATGGCACTAGCAATAATAAAGCGAAAACGATAACAAAAATTTCAGGTCCAACGAAATTAAATAGTAATGTCATAAATAAAGGTGTATGTGTAATTAAATAATTTTCATTCTTCCTACCTACTAAAGATTAATTGTACTTCTTTATGTAGTAGACAACTAATATATAATTGTCGTTTTTTCTCTTGATGTTATGAAAGTATTAAAACGGAGATCAAAAAGCTACTTTACTCGGCAAATTTCCTGAAAAATACGATTAACCCTAGTAGCAGCTTTTTGTTTATCTTTAAAACATGACTAAATCAAGCAAAATATTAGAACGCTATCAAACCTACTTAGGCGAGTTTGTCTACGGTGGTATTGATGGTAGCGTCACTACCTTTGCAGTTGTAGCAGGTTCAGTTGGGGCGGGCTTAGATAGTGCCATTATCATCATCCTTGGCTTTGCAAATCTTTTAGCAGATGGGTTTTCTATGTCCATTGGCGCTTATTTATCTACTCAGTCAGAGCAGGCCAACTTTAAGAAGATAAAGAAAGCCAAACAGAAATCCATTCATCAATTTCCTGACTTAGAAAAAGCAAAACTTAGAAAGCTCTACCTAAAAAAAGGCATCAAAAGCGAACACATAGACGCTTTAATCGTTAGCATTACACAGGATGAAAGCCTCTGGATAGATACTATTCTGATTGAAGAAGAAGCTTTAATCCAAGACAACAAATCTGCTTTTTCAGTTGGATTAGCAACTTATATTTCTTTTCTATTGATCGGTCTTCTTCCTTTATTGATATACGTTTGGGATTATTTAGTTACTTTTCCTGGTCATACTTTTTTATGGGCCAGTATTTTGACGGGTTTTAGCTTTATTATTATAGGCTATTTAAAAAGTATCATTACAGAGGCATCTGCCGTAAAGGGAGTGTTAGAAACATTAACTCTAGGTGTTGTTGCAGCTAGCGTTGCTTATTTTGTAGGGGATTTATTGGAAAGAATACTTCTTTAGCGTGCTAAAAGCATCTACTTGACCGACAAATTGGTCCGTGAGCAGTCAGTGTTATCTCCTAAATCACAATAAACTGGCTTTTTAGCTGAATTATCAATATATTATGTACTTTGACAAGTAACCTTTTAGTTTTAAGATAAATGAATACTGGATGTGACCTTTATGATCTGTCACGTCTTATGATGGCAACAAACTGAATTTGATCTCGTTTATTGCTATTGTGGCCTCCTCTGGCAACACAGACCAGATTTAGAGGCACATTATGATGATTGGATAAACCATTTAAATGAAAACCTTAATCTTTCTTTTACTCACTTGTGTGACTTGTGAATGTATGGCCCAACTTGGTGGCTCTGACGGTATTGTCAGCCTCAAGAAAGCCCTATGTAAGCCCGGCATTCAAAATAAGTCAAGAAGTAAAGGATTAGAGATTAGCTATACTAGAATTGGTGGCGGACCAGTCACCAATAACTCTAATAATGGTTTTGTACCTTCTGAAATTGAAGCCATTGAAGCACTCAACTTCAAACTTAAAATACCCATTATCAATAAGCCGTCATTTAAGTTATTGGTTGGGTTTAAACATCAGCCTGAAACCATCTTTTTTGATGACCCAAGTCTGATTAAAGCTAATTCAGTTTTTAAAGATGTACATGCTGCCCGTCTGAAAAGTAGTGGGCTTGGAATTTATGCCATGAAATCAATCAGTGGAACTCGGTATTCTGGCCTTCAAGTCAAATTGAATGCCAATGGTGACTACAACCAATTGATCAATTTTGATAAACAGTACCGAGATATCAATATCAGCTGGGCTAATGGCTATAAGGTAAGTGAGGACTTTGAATGGGGCTATGGAGTCACTTTTAGTTCCAACTTCCGACGTACTTTGGCCTTACCATTTTTATTTTACAATCGCAATTTCAATGAAAAATGGGGAATCGAATCTGTATTCCCAGCATTTATTGACATGCGCTACAACTTAGATGAGAAAACCATTATCCTAGGTGGTTATCGATTCAATAGCAACAATTACTCTATTGACAAGAGTCGTACTGGTTTTGATACGCCGGTAAATTATCATTTGAATCATGCAGAACTCCAATTTGGACTAAGCGTAGAGCGTCAAATTGCACCTTGGGTTTGGATGAATGTCAAAGGTGGTTTTCAATACAACCTGAATACTAGATTAGAATCTCAAGTACCTGAATTTGATTCCTTTGAAGTAAGACCACAACATGCGCCTTATTTTAGTATTGGGGTATTTGTTTCTCCACCTAGCCATATGAAATAGGAATTAGGCTTTATTTTCTATTATATTTCACACGCGCAAAATAAGTAAGGAATCAAAAATAATGATAATTTGCGACCTTAGGTAGAAGCTATTTGAACTTGGCTTTTGAAGATTCTTGAGCCAATTAAGGCGGTAATCCCGCAGAAATTGCAGGATAGCCATAGCTAAATAGCCTATCCTGAATTTATTTCGGGAAGGATTTTGCCAACCTGCCTGCGCTGAAGCTTCAGCAGGCAGGCGAAAAGTGGACTAAAAAGGGCAATAACAAAATCATACTGTTAAATAGAAATAGCTTCTTATAAACACTCCTTACACATGGATTTATCCACGCGCCTAAAACACATCATTGTAGATGTTCCAGATTTCCCTAAGCCGGGTATTCTCTTCAAAGACATTACGCCTATTTTTGATGATCCCAAAACTTGTGCGCTGATCACGCAGCACATTGTAGAGACCTTTCCCGATATTGACGCCATCGCAGGAATTGAGTCTAGAGGTTTCTTTTGGGGCATGCTGGTGGCACAAGTTTTAGAAATCCCCTTTATTCCCATTCGAAAAGCGGGTAAGTTACCACGGCCTACCTTATCTCAAAGTTATGCCCTAGAGTACGGCACCGCGACTTTAGAAATCCATCAAGACACTATCCAGCCTGGCACCAATGTATTGATTCATGATGATCTATTGGCTACTGGTGGTACGGCTTTTGCCGCAGCTCAATTGGTCAACCAAGTAGGCCACTGTGTTGGCTTTAGTTTCCTGGTCGAGTTGGCCTTTTTAGAGGGCAGACAACGTTTGGAGGAATTTACCATACCTGTTGATGCCATAGCTATTTACTAATTTTCAATTTCATTAATTATGTTGTTTTTATTGACTTGGCTATTGGTTACCATGCTATTGGGCTTAGGCATCTCCTTATTAGCCAGGTGGCTGGGAAGTTCACTTTTGGTGGGTGCTTATGCAGGAGCTTTAGTGATTGCTATTGTAATTGCCGGTAAGCTGGGCAGTATTCCGGGCCTTCCGAATCTAGCCTTATCGGCTTCTGTTTTTGTCTACAGTGCTACTTTTATATTGACGGATGTTTTGGCCGAAATCTGGGGCGTAAAAGAGGCCCGCAAGGTAGTTTACGTTGGTGCGGTTTTGTATCCACTCCTCTTCATCACCATGCAATTTGCCGTCAACTGGGAGCCGCATCCCGTTTGGGCGGCTAATCAAGAGAGCTTCGAGATGACTATAGGCACCAGTATTCGGATTACGATTGCGTCTTTTGTTTCTTTTATTTTCTCTCAGTTTCATGATGTCTGGTCATTCCATTACTGGAAAAAACGCACTAAGGGTAAATATTTATGGCTGCGTAATAATTTATCGACGATTAGTTCTCAATTGATCAACACCGTGATTTTTTATACGATTGGCTTCTATGGTATTTTCCCGATTGTGGAGTTGATTGTCTTTACCTATTTGGTGAAAGTTGTGATCGCTTTGGTAGATACACCTTTTGTGTATTTGGCGGTAGGTTATTTGCGGAAGCACGGTGTGGGGGAAATGACAGGGGCGCGATAAAATCGCGCCCCTGTTTATAAAAATGTATGGTGGAGACCCTGCAGTACAGCGTCTGTACTAATCATCTAGCTCCAATGCCTTTTCGATTCTGTTCAGGGCATCTTGGTAATGATATTTTGTTAATTTATCGTCTGCTTTTTTGGCACCTTTCTCTAACTGCTCATGTAGCTCCATTAGGTTACCGCGGGTGATGGAAACGATGTCCGTTTTCATTGGATCCATACTTGGCCCGTTGACAACTTTTAGTCCGCGACTACTGAAGGAGAATGAAAATCCAGCTTTAGGTTCTAAATTGGAAATTAATTTTTCCAAGTGCATCTTTTGGAGGTTACGACGGTGTAGATCTACAGCCTGCCCCGTTTTCAATTCTGTCCAGATGCTTTTATGAAGATCTTCGTGCATTTCCTGTATGCCATAATTATTAGGGTCTCCAGCTTTGTTTTCGATCATACGTTGCATACGACTCACACTCAATAGACTGTTGATAGCAGACTGCTGGATATTACCAATAGCCGCAACGCCAGCATCCGGACGTACTCTGCCTAGTAATTCTTCATCAATCATCCAATCTGGCGTTTGGAATAATTGTTGATTTAAG
>CAXIDD010000325.1:0-6228 GCA_964021975.1 uncultured Saprospirales bacterium
ACACCATCCAAGCAAAACTCCATTCTGAAAATTCTCTAATTCTGCAAATTCTGATTCTAACAAGTGGTAGGCACAAACATAAATAGCTGAAGCAGGATTTTTAGAATTATCGGAATTCACTCAAATTCATGCCGGTGCGCTTTATTCAAACCAACTTACTTCGTTGAAAAAAGCAAGCACACCATCCAAGCAAAACTCCATCCTGAAAATTCTCTAATTCTGCAAATTCTGATTCTAACAAGTGATAGGCAGAAATATAAAATTATACATTAAACTTTGGGTTGAACATTAACTTATACTCTAAGCTTTCTCCCCCAAAGTTTATCAATAAGCCTTTAGGAAAATTATAAGCAACGGTATAATTCTTAGCTTGAACCAAATGGACCGCTTCTAATTTATAAACTGCTTTTATTTCTAAGACCATTTGATCTTCAATAATAAAGTCCGCACGACGAGTACCTACTTCAATTCCATCATAATAGACGGAATGCGCCAGTTCTCTTACAAATGTTAGCCCCGAACGTCCGAACTCTATAGCTAATGCTCTTTGATAAATTACTTCCTGAAAACCACAACCGAGCATATTATGGACCTTCATTGCACATCCAATGATTTGGTAGGAAAAAGAATCTTGAATCATTAATATAAACCTTGGAGAGTGCTAAATCTATAGTCTGAAAATTACAAATAGAAAATTAGTAACCCGAATTTATCGGTAAATAACATGGTTATTGCTAAAAATAGCTGAAACAGAATTTTCAGATTTTTAGAATTATCGGAATTCACTCAAATTCATGCCGGTGCGCTTTATTCAAACCAACTTACTTCGTTGAAAAAAGCAAGCACACCATCCAAGCAAAACTCCATCCTGAAAATTCTCTAATTCTGCAAATTCTGATTCTAACAAGTGGTAGGCACAAACTACCGAATAAGTGTCACCGAACCATTTTCAATCTCTGTAAATTTATCCCCGTTAATGCGTGTACCACTAATTTCTGCTTTCCACAGATAGACTCCTGCGGGAGCTAATGATCCTCTAAATTGACCATCCCAGGTTTCCTCCAAGGTATTGCCTTCGAATACCTTGTTGCCCCAACGATCATAGATAAGCAAACGGACCGAATTGATATCCGTACCAAGAATACCAAACTCGTCGTTAATTTCATCTCCGTTTGGGCTAAAAACGGTAGGCACATAGATCCTGGTTGGACACTCCCGGGTTAAGGTCAAACTATCACTAGCTGTACACCCAAACTCATCGGTGATCGTCACGGAGAATTGCCCTGCACTAGTTGCAATAAAATTAGAGCTTGTAGAATTATCATGCCAACGATAAGCCGCAAAAGATCCAGCTTCTAACATTTGACTAAAACTTGGGTCGTCATCACAAACTAAAGTGTCTCTTCCTAAGTTTGGCTGTGGTGTTGGGTAAATAAGCACCTCTGTAGTAGAAGGGAAAGTTTCACAGCCATCTACATTCCCCACGATGGTATAAGTACCACTTTGGTTAGGATTGACGCTATTAACCTGTGGCTGCTGACCTTGAATATTAAACCCGTCTGGCCCTTCCCAAAAATATTGTGCTTCCTCCAAAAAAGCGGCTTCTAATTGTAAAAGGTCTCCCTCGCAAAGAAATTGGTCCGGGCCAGCTTCCAAAGCTTGTTTAAGCGTAATATTGATGGTTTTAGTGGCCGTGTTTTGAATATCCAAACACATATCTGTAATCTGGGCGGTGATGTCATAATTTCCTACTTCTTGGTATTTGTGTTTGACTTTAACCCCACTTGCTCTAGTACCATCTCCCAGATCCCATTCGACTAAAAAACGTTGTGGGGAAAGCTGGCTATCAAAAATCATGGTATCAGACAAACAGGATCCATCTGGAATAGGGACGGAGTTGATTGCTCTAAAACTAGCACCTCCGCTGTAAGCATAGGATTCTGCATCTCCATAACCATAAGCACTTACGATTACGCCACAACCATCTGTAATAATCGTATGAGCACCAGCAGACACTTGAAAACTAGCATAGGAATATTCTGGATTAGCTGAAAAAGTATTGAATTGTGCCCCCTGGCTTACCATCAATTGACCATCTAAATAGACAAAGGGAATATCTACGGTTCTTACCAATACATTAATGAAGTTTTGAGTAATGTTCTCTAGACTAGAATTGAATATGGTTACGGTATCTCTAGTTTGTTCGACACTATTCAATAACATCATAGATGGATCACCAATAAAATGGCCACTACAATTTTGACCAACAATATATTGGGCTACCTGAATGGGTTTATCAGCCGTAATAAAAGCGGCAGTTGAACGCTCAAACTCTCTCCACTCTCCGGCATTCAGCACAATTTGGCTGGAGTTAAAACCATCATCCACTTGAATAAGCGTATTGTCCTCAAGGGCCAGCATTCTGTAGACATCAAAATCCATATTGGCATTAGGGATAGCTGCGAATTGCTTTCCATAAGTCCGAGTAGGATACATTTGCTCCATAAGATTATCCCGAGTACCACAGCTCACTGGCACCTGAGACCATCGAGTACCTGCATAAAGGGCAAATGGTTTGTTGCCCTCAAGAAAAGATCCAGTTAAATCATCGCTGGCGTTCCGTCCTTGTACTTGATAGGTTTCTCCTGCTTGAAGGGTGATCGTAACTTCATCTCCTGGAGATCGATTTAAATCTGTAAAAGCTGATAAGCGAATACGAACTTCCGTATCATCTTCCATAGCAACTACTAAAAAGGAAGAAGGGTAATCAACATTTTGCTGACGAATACCTTCGTAAGCCAGCACATAGTATTCATCCCCGACCGCCTCAACCGGTAAAACTAATGAGGCATCAGAACGGTAATTGGCGTATTGATGAATATAGACACTAACCAGATCGTTGGTTTCAATAAGGATTCCATTTGAAGTAATACTTTCTGATCCACGAACCTCAGCGGAGGCTGGAAGTGTTATTAAAGCAACGTCATTGGCTGCTACCGTGAAATTTTGACTCCAATTCTGCAGTGGCAAACTTATCTTTCCAGTGGTATTAGTTTTGGAGGCAATCATAGCCACCATTTGGTTATTGCCAATATCTCTGTGCTCCATAAACCCACACCAAAAGGTGCTCCCCTCATTCGATTGAGCACAAATTCCACCAAATAAAAATAATAAGTAAAAAATAACTAGGCTTCTCTTCATCATCTTTTGTTGAATGGAGCTTAAGATAAACCTTGTAACATTAATTAATGTTAAAAAGTGTATTTAAAACTAAAACCCGACAAATGTTAATTTGTCGGGTTTTACAAGTAGTTCAAGATTTGAACTTTGAAACTTTAAAGATTCGTTTACTGCATTTCTGTAGGTGTAAAACCATCCATATCTCCATAATCTAGATTTTCACCACACATACCCCAAATGAAGTTATAATTACTAGTACCAGCTCCACAGTGCATCGACCATGGTGGAGAAATAACAGCCTGTTCGTTTTGTAGCCAAACATTCCGGGTGGCTTGGGCTTGCCCCATAAAATGACAAACAGATTGTCCTTCCGGTACTCCAAAATACAGGTAAATTTCCATCCGGCGATCGTGGGTGTGTGCTGGCATCGTATTCCAAACAGAACCCGTTTTCAGCTCAGTCATGCCCATTTGTAATTGGCAAGTATCTACTACAGAATTGACAATTAATTTCCGAATCGTTCTGGCATTTGACGTAGTAAGGTCACCCAGTTCAACTACTTCCGCATCTGATTGTCGGATTAGTTTATTAGGATAAGCATGGTGTGCCGTCGCTGAATTCAGGTAGAACTTAGCAGGTTGATCAGCATTTAAACTCGAAAAAAGGACTTCCTTATTGCCTTTACCAATATACAGTGCTTCTTTGTGCTCTAGCTGGTAATGGGTGCCATCAACTTCAACAACACCTGTTTGACCAATATTAATGATGCCTAACTCTCTTCTTTCTAAAAAGAAATCTGCTTTGAGTGGATCGATAGTTTCTAAGGCTAATTTCTCGCTACCTGGAAAAACGCCACCTGCCATATACCGATCATAATGGCTATATACCCAGTGAATTTTATTTTTTTCAAATAACTGAGGAATAAGAAAATCTTGACGGATTCTTTCCGTACCGTAAGCTTTAAAATCAGTAGGATTTGTGGTATACCTGACTTCGTAATGGGTATGCTTTGTCATGTTCTAAATTTGAAATTGAAAATCTAATTTAATTAAACCTTGAAGTTGATTATCACAACTTCATCTTTAACGAGCCAACCAACCGCCATCCACGGCAAGGATATGACCATTCACGTAATCGCTCGCTGAGGAAGCTAAAAACAATAACGGACCTACCATATCATTAGGCTCTCCCCAGCGTTGACTTGGGATACGAGTTAAGATTTGCTCCGAACGAACTTCATCCTCTTGTAGCCTTTTGGTATTATCGGTTTTTATATAGCCCGGTGCTATTGCATTAACTTGAACATTATGTGCAGCCCATTCATTAGCTAAAGCTTTGGTTAACTGACCAATTGCTCCTTTTGATGCGGCATAACCTGGCACCGTAATTCCCCCTTGGAAAGTCAGCAGGGAGGCAGTAAATATGATTTTACCAGCTTTACGCTCCACCATGTGTTTACCAATTTCTCGACTTAAAATGAATTGAGCATTTAGATTCACTTCGATCACTTTATCCCAGTAATCATCTGGATGCTCTACCGCCGGTTTGCGCATGATGGTACCGGCATTATTCACCAAAACATCAATAGCACCTTGCTCTTTTTCTAAAAGAGCTAAAAAATCATACAGAGCTTTCCGATTGGAAAAGTCACATTGGTATGCTTTAAAAGTACCTCCCAAAGCTAAAATTTCTTGTTCTACCTGACTGCCTTCAAGTTCTAGGGATTGACTCACCCCGATCACTTTTGCTCCAGCGCGAGCTAAACCGATGGCCATTGCTTTACCAATTCCACGTTTACACCCTGTCACCAAAGCTAATTTATTTTTTAAAGAAAATAATTCCTCCATTGATGTATTTTTATGAATAGTTGAGTAGTTATTTGAGTTGAATAATTGCAGACCCCATCTTGGTTAATCTGATTCTAACAAAGATAATTGCTAAAAAGACATATCTAGTATAGCTATATTTTTTTCATACTTTTTTTGTACTTTTCTCCCCCATTTTTTAACAAATATCCAGCCCAAAAACACACGAGCTTGGCCTATCCTCTTTGGCAATAGGATTATAATTAGTTACCTTAGTAACGGAGGAAGACTTAATGTTTTTTACATAATAAAGATTTTCGTATTGGTATTTATGTAGAGTTCTTTTTGACTTGGTATTCACTTCTTCCCGCTTTATTCATTTTATTATTCTGTCAATATGCATTTACTTAAATTGAGTACACTCTTTGGTGTTTTTTTTCTACTCTTAAGCTGTAATCCAAAGCCTACTGAAACGCCAACCGAGCTATCTCAGACCATTGATCGCAACCTCTTGGAACAACGCTTAGCTACCATAAGCCAAAAAGCGATCCAGGATCTAAAAAAACTGCCGTTTGATTCCCTTCAAATCCCTCGATCCCTCAAGGAAGATGGCGCTCTGGATGCACGCAAGTCCAAACAATGGACCAGTGGCTTTTATCCTGGTATTTTGTGGCAATTGGCTGGCTTGGATAACAATCCAGATCTAGTAAATGGGGCTACTCAATGGATTCAACCGATTGAAAAAGAAAAACTAGACAGTGGGACCCATGATCTAGGCTTCAAAATATACTGTAGCTTTGGTAATGCCTACCAGGTTACCCAAAAAGAAGAATACAAAGACATTTTCATCACAGCTGCCCAAACCTTAAGTACCAGATACAATCCAACGGTAGGCGCTATTCGTTCCTGGGACCACAATAGAGACAAATGGGATTTCCCGGTAATAATCGATAACATGAACCCTGAGTTACTTTTCGAAGTAGCTCAGCGCACCTTTTATTCTACCATTTGGAACATCGCAGAACAACATGCCCGAACTACTTTGAAAAATCATTTCCGAGCAGACAATAGTTCCTACCATGTCATTGACTACAATCCCGAAACTGGAGCGGTAAGGAAAAGAAACACCCATCAAGGTGCAAGTCATGAATCTGCCTGGAGCCGTGGACAAGCCTGGGGACTTTATGGATTTACAGTGGTTTACGGATATAGAAAGGATAACGTTTTTATTGGAAGAGCTGAG
>CAXIDD010000326.1:0-6220 GCA_964021975.1 uncultured Saprospirales bacterium
CCAGTCACACTAAAAACTGCATTCTTAGTCGACTTCGAACGGTTCTGCAAACCTACCGTTTTTCAGTGCTTTCACTTATCTATCGCAAAGTTACACATTATTCTTTTTCAATAGTGCCATATTGCGGTTTTACAAAACAAGATTCCATAAACCTGGGGCCATGCCGTTAAATGTTTCGCTTGGCCTTTCAGTTTGCCGGGGCAATTAACTGAAAATAGCTAACTAACCAATTTTGAATTTTTGACCAGAATTTTTGAGATAGTAGAGGGGATGTTCGCCGCCAATCGACAAGAAAGGAATAGAAAATTTAATCGCCCAGAAGTGAGAATACTAATGTCACTTCCACATCTATTTTTGTGGGGTCTGGATGAAAATGAGAATTCAGTCCACAGGTTCAGGAGATACTCTTTCTCTACATTTTGTACTTTTCTTTGTTCATTCTAGGGGTTAATTTGCAGCGCAATTAAAATTCCGATTAACACTAAAGTAATTTCGCCGGCAGAATAAATTAGGTATTTCTCAAATCACCTTGGCCGAGTAATTTTTGCCTGATCCGGCGAAAGAATTTTAGCATGGGTTCTACGCATTATTTATTACAAGAATACTATTCGCTATTTTATGGATTGGCATCCTTTCAAAACCGCGATGCCTGGATCCAATGGTCGGCTCTGGCCCAGGCTTCTTCAAATTGTTTTTGCACGGTAGAGGTATCTTTTTTCTGGTGGTCTAAAGCTTGTAGTAAACCAAAATAAGACCAGCCGTTGCGTGGATGATCCTCCAACTCGGTCAGATACACTGCTTCAGCGGAGGCGTATTGTTTGGCCTCTAATAGAGCTGCACCCAGCCAATGTCGGGAATCAAAAGGCATGGGCTCTGGTTCGTCGTATTGCATGCTGTCTTCCAAGGCTACCGTCTTTTCAAGGATCGCAATAGCGCTGTCCAAGTTTCCAGCATCTCGTTGGACCTCACTTTCGAGGATTCCTGCGAGTACCCCTAGGATATGCGCCGCCGGATGGCCTCGATATTTTGCCTGCGAGGTATCTGCAACGGTATTGACCCGCTTGAGGTAGACTTCGGCAAAATCGGCTTCTCCCTGGCGCAGATGGGCATACCCGCGTGCAAAATCCCACATCCCTCCGGGAATATCACCCGACGGTCGGTGCTCCACTTCCAGAACTTCCTCGAAACGCCCAAAACGAACCAGTGCTAACATTAGGTGCATGGTATTTCCAGTCATTCGAGCAAAATCTCTTGCCGCCTGAATTGCAATAGCACCTTGCCCATCAAAGGAGGCCGAATAATATAGCATTTGTAAGTTGTGAGATGGATAAATAGCAACTGCCTGATCTACTTCTGCTTTCTGATCGGTATGCCAAGCTTGGAGATTGGCCCGCACGGACTCGCCCCATCGGCCCACTTCATTATAGGTATGAGACGGCATGTGGTTGATATGACTAGCTCCGGGGATAGCGTTGCTGATATAGGCGGCGCAACTTTCGCCTAGATCCGGCCTATTGGTTGATTCAGTAGCGTGAATGTACAAATGACAGGCTCCTGGATGCTGGATATTTTCATCTAGCACCTTTTCCAGAAGGCCATGAATCTTCAAAACTGAGGGACTTTCCATAGAACGGGTCCCACGCCGGGGTTCCAACAGAAAAAGTGCTTCCGCATAGATCGTAGCCACCTCTGGGTGATCAGGAAATTGCTCGTAAACCTTCGCCATAGCCTCTGCGTAGGCGGTATCTTGTACTTTTCGCTGATCCGGATCATAATCTTCAATATAACGCACTGTCAAAGCCTCAATCAGCGCTTGCTCTACCGGGGAGGCATGGTCGGTAGCTAATTCTTTAGCCTTGCGGATGGCATGCAGGGCTAAAGGTGCTTTGGCCTTGTTCATAGCTCCATTCAGATAAGAACCCAGTGCCCAGGCTTCTCCCCAATAGCAGGGCGCGCAAAGCGTATCAATCATTCGGGCCTGACGAAAAGAACGGGCTCCCTCATTCACTCCAAAGGCATATTTTAACTGGAGCCCCTGCTTGAAATAGGCTTGTGCCTGCGTATCAGTAGTGGTGATTTCCCAATTGTGTTCACCAAGGGCGCTACTGTAGAGTTTAATGGGATCATGATACCCTTTTGGCATACTATCGCCAGAATTACCGCCATGACCGTGTTGGGCAAGACCACTGGTCGAAATGAATAGTAAGGCAATTATTAAATAGGCGGTGTGAAAACAGATGTGGTTTTTCAATGTTTCGTTTTTTGTGCAGCTTATCGACAATACCTAAATATACAAATTCGGTGATATTTCTTCAAAGACTTGGTTTTTAGGGCTAAGAAGCTATTTGAATCTACCTGCAGTAGACAGGTTTGGCTTTTGAAATTTGTTATAGATGATTTTTTGACTAGATGAGGCAGCAAAACCGGAGTTTAGCCTTAGCTAAATGAGTGTTTTTACAGCCTGACTGATGGCAAAGGCAGGCGCAGTATTTGCTTAAAAGCTGTTTTTGCAGCCAAGTGAGGAGTTTTTAGACAACTTCTACATCTAAATAATTAAGTTTGAGCTTTCTTAGGAAGAGCATTGGGGAAATGTCAAAATTTAATACGCCCCATCAAAGAGCGCTTTGTATATTGAGCAATCTTTCTGAAATTTAACACTTAACAAAAATAGATCAAATGATATCACAATCTATGACGGACGCCCTCAATAAACAGATTGAGTTAGAGGGTTATGCTTCATTTCTTTACCTAGCTATGGCTTCCTGGTGCGACCAAGAAGGCATGGAAGGATGTTCCAAATTTTTGCATCGCCAGTCAGAAGAGGAAAGAGAGCACATGTTGCGGATCTTTCAATATCTCTCTGATGTAGACGCACATGCGATCGTGCCTGCCATTTCCCAGCCTCCTAAGGCATTCGAATCTCCACAAGAAGTTTTTAAGCAAGTTTATGCCCATGAGCAAAAAGTAACGGCTGCTATTAATGATCTCGTTAAATTAGCAAATGAGGAAAATGACCACTCGACCAATGTTTTTCTACAGTGGTACGTCACAGAACAAAGGGAAGAAGAAGCTTTGATGCGTTCCATTCTTGACCGTATCAAGCTCATTGGGACTGGCGGACAAAGCCTCTACTTTATTGATCTAGAGCTGGATAAAATCAATGCCGCGACAGCTGCTGCTGAAGGGGCTGAAGGTGAATAAAGCTTCTCTTATGGTAACACTACCGTGATGCAGCATAGAAAAGCAGGAAAGCCTATCCTAGCGTAAAGCTGGGATAGGCCCCCACAGTAAATGATTTTGATAAATATCCTTTTCAAAATCCCAGGAACACTTCAAACAGCGATTTAAATAACGCCATCAATCATTAACTACTTTCAAAACCCCTTTCAACTCTTCCGCTCCAAAATCAAATAAAACGGAATAATCACCTTTCCTGATATACTGTTCATAATTCACAAAATAGGGCATATCACTTTCCGTTCTCTCAATAACCATATCCCAAGAAAACTGATTGAATCCTTGCTGAGCCTGTATTTTTTTCGACCAAATAGGCTGATTTTCTTTATCTATAATCTGAATTTTGACTACCCCATTTTTAGTAGACCAAAAGCTAATGAGCAAAGGCTCAAGATCCGTTTTCTCAACCCTTTGCCGGGAAACTTGCCTTTGGGGTAAATTGACTTTTGGAATGTCAAAGACTGTATTGTCAGCTAAGGGATACCCTTTTTCTTGTAAGGCATAAATGGGATCCAATTTAAAGTAGTAAATACCACGTCCGTGGGTACCTACGACCAATTCCTGCTCCCTTTCCTGGATTTCTAAATCGCCTATACTAACGGCAGGTAAATTCCGACCCATTAAGTTCCATGTTTTACCGCGGTCCATGGAAATGTAGACCCCTCGGTAGGCACCAGCGTAAAGAATGTTTTCGTAGTTGGGGTCTTCTAAGATAACATTGACGGGCTCATTGGGCAAATTCGCACTGATGGATTTCCAGCTTTTACCGTAATCCTCCGAAACAAATAAATATTTGTTGAGGTCGTCGTAATTGATGCCCGACATGGCCGCATAAACCCTGGACAATTTAAATTTTGAGGGGCTGATGCTTCGAATATAGGCCATTGGTAGACCTTTACTGTTTTCTTGCCAGGTCTTTCCATCATTTTCAGTAGACCAAAATCCACCCTTATCTGTACCGGCATACAATAAACCAGGTTTTAAGCTAGATTCTACTATTGCAGTTGTGGCCAAGGACCTTTTTTCTGGATATTTAGATACGCTTAAATCAGGACTGATTTTTTCCCAATTATCTCCGCGATCGGTTGTTTTAAAAATGAAGTTACCACCATGGTATAAGGTCTTTGCATGATGTGGGGAAATGAAATAAGGCGTAATAAAATGATAGGCTAGGGTGTCTCTATATGTTAGTATCCTGCGGGGTGAAATGGGTCTACTCCTATCTGTAGCCATATCTTTCCGCATAATATACCCTTCTTGTGAACTATAATAAACGGTATTCGGATCTTCGGGATCCACCTGGGTAACACAGCCGTCACCGCCACTCCAAGGGTCAATCCATAAATATTTCCAGGGATCTTTATCGATGTTGTTCCAGGCTTTGGCGGGGCCGTAGACGGTCGCATCATCCTGGGTTCCTCCGTAGATGAGGTAAGGCTCCTGATTATCAACCGTAATGTCATAAAACTCTCCGGTTGGGATGTTATTGTGGTGCAACCAGTTCAATCCTTTATCGTAGGATACGAAAAGTCCTCCATCGTTCCCCAGAATCAGATGATTGGGATTGGATGGATTGATCCACATTTCGCAGTGGTCCAGGTGCAAGGCTTGGGCTGGGCTTGGATGAAGGTGCTCTACTCGGCCAGCTACCAAATCAAAGGTTTTACCTCCGTCTGTACTGTGTGCAATCCGTACACCCAAGCCATAAATTTCATTATCATCTTGAGGGTTGACATACATATCCGTAAAATACCAGCCAATCACCGAGAAAATGTGCAAGTCCTCCTGGTGTGTTCTGCTCCAGGAGGATCCGCCATCGGTTGTTTTATAGACCTCTGCTCGGTCCATATCTGCTTTATTCCGATTATCAATTAAGGCATAAACCTTATTGGGGTCTTGATGAGATACTGCTAATCCTATTCTTCCTACTTTGGGATTATTGGGCAGTCCATTTTCCAATCTTTTCCAGGTGTCTCCGCCATCTTCACTTTTATAGACGCCACTTTTAGGACCATAAACACTCTCCATTAGTTCCGCTTCTATATTGTTTTCCCAAACGGAAGCATAAATGATATTTGGGTTACTGGATGCGATGACCACGTCATTTGCTCTGGTATTTTCATCGACGTACAATACTTTTTCCCAGCTTTTTCCTCCATCATTGGTTCGGTACAAGCCCTTAGCCGTGCCTTTAGACCAAAACTTGCCTAATACCGCTACAAAAACGATATCTGGATTGTTTGGATGAACGGCAATCTCTCCAATGTGCCAGCTGTCTTCTAGGCCTAAATGTGTCCAGTTTTCGCCACCGTCACTAGAACGGTAGACGCCATTTCCGGGCATCGTAAAATTCCGATTTTTGCGAAGGCTTTCTCCGGTGCCCACATAAATAATGTCGGGGTTAGAAGGTGCTAAAGCAATATCACCGATACCCAATGCGGCCTGATCTTCAAAAATGGACTTCCAGGTCAAGCCATTGTTTTTTGTTTTCCAAAGGTTTCCAGAGCCAAATGCGGCGTACATGGTCCCTGGTTGGTTGGGATGCGCTTGTACGGCTTCTACTCGAGCTGAGTTTACTACGGGGCCACTTGAGATCCATTCTGCTCCAAACGGCGTACTAGCTTTAGCATTTTGGTAGGCTTCAAAAGAGCTTTGTAAATGGTGCTGGGCAATAACCGGGCTAGTAAGAAAAAAAATCAGGAAGAAACAATAGAATGATAATCGGACTGGCTGGAAATGAGATTGCATAGAAATGTTTTTTCAAAGTTATTCAACTGATCGCTGTTTTTCAAAATCTAAGGGATCAAAAGAAGATAGGCTGAACGACAAAATATTACTACAATTAGGAATTAATACGAAAATAGTCTAAATTGCAATATTACTACAATTAGGAATTAATAAACATGAAGCAGTATAAACTAGGTGAATTTGAAGAAATTGTCATGCTTACTGTAGGCATTCTACACGGAGAAGCTTATGGTGT
>CAXIDD010000327.1:0-6203 GCA_964021975.1 uncultured Saprospirales bacterium
AGTTTGGCGATTATTACTTAATCCCTGAAGGAGGGACCAACCTTGAAGCGCTGAAAGGGAGTGCAGAATTAGGGTTAGAAATACTTCAGCAATCCTCGAAGGTTCCGGATGAAATACGCTTGTGTTGCGGTACTGGGGGGACGGCCGCAGGATTGATTCAAGGGCTGGATGGTAGCAGCTTCGTGCAAGGTTATTCTGTCTTAAAAGGGGAGTTCCATAAGACCTTTATCAAAAGATTCTTAATAGACCAACCAGCTTTAACTAATTGGCAAATCCATACGGATGCCCACTGTGGTGGTTATGCCAAAACAAGGCCTGAATTACTACATTTTATACAGAATTTTGCTGAAACACACTCGATTTTTTTAGATCCAATTTATACTGGAAAGTTGTTCTATGCCTTTTGGGGTGACCTGCAAAAAGGTAAAATAAAGCCTGGGTCTAGTATCGTTCTAGTCCATAGTGGTGGTTTGCAAGGAGTAGCAGGATATAATGAACGTTTTGGAACCCAATTGCCCTTGCCTGATTAGTTGCTTAAATGAAGTTGATTTTATCTCGTTCGAGCAGTATATTTAAAACATCCGTGGCGGTGATAATACCGATTACTTTTCCAGCTTCAACTACCGGCAAAGCATGAATTTTATGCTTAATAAATAACTTCGCTACCTGACGGATAGATTCTTCTGGTCCGATGACATATATCGGGGCAGGCGTCATCAGATCACTAATGGGGAAGGCTTCATTAATCACTTCTTCTTCCGTACTTGGTAGCTGAGTTAATTGATAACTAAAAGCCTTAAGTACGTCTGAAGCAGATAGCATACCGACTAGTTCCTCTTGCTCATTTACTACGGGAAGATGGTGGATACCCATTTCAAAAAACAAGCGGCAGATAGGCATAAATGCCTGTTTAGAATGAATGGTGAGCACACTTGGTCTCATGAGTTCTCTGACCGTTTTGGTTGTATGCATAATTGAAAGTTTAAAAAGGGTGCCAGCTGACTGGCACCCAAGATGATTAGTATAAAAAAGGTTTATCTTTTTACGATCAGCGTAGGAATTTTCTCGTTGATAGAACATAGTTTTTCAGTAACTGAGCCTAATACTAGGCGTTCTACTTTGGAGTGTCCTTTGGCACCAATGACCAATAAATCTGCTTCTATTTCCTGAGCTGCTTTCAATAAGAAACGAGCAACTCCAGGGCCACCTTGCTCAATCAATTTCAAGTCTAACTGATCAACAAAATCAGGCAAATAAATATTAAGTAAATCTCGGAAGGCATCTTTCCGGTCAGCTTCTACCATAGATTGTAGTTGCTTGGCCGTCTTTTGTACCTTGTAAATACTTAAGTTGGGCATTTCGTAAATGTGTACAGGGACGACTTTTATTTCTTCACCAGCAGCAGCTTGAATCGACAAGGCCATTTTCAATGCTTTGATGGAATACTCGGAGAAATCAAAGGGTACCATAATACATTTAAGTTTAGGCCATGCTTTCTCTGGTACGATCAGCGCATTGTTTTCTACTCTCCGTGCTAGATTTCTTGCCAATACACCGTGCTCGCCAGCACCACTGCGTTGGCCAATAACCAACAAGTCGGTAAAGACTTCTCGGGCACTATTGATCAATTCCTCTAATGGATTTCCTTTGTGGACCTCAAAGCCCAAGTGCTCGACTCTTTCATTAATCGAACGGGCTTCTAATTCAGTGCGCATTTGACTGATGGCCTCTAAGTTCAACTCATAATGGGAGAAAATCATATTTTCTGCTTCAGCATTTGGGTTGAATAGGCGTAGAGGCGGTAGAATATGCGCAAAATAGACAGATCGAATAGGTATCTGTGTACTTAAAAAATCTAAGTAGTCCAGAACGCTTTGGTCCGCTGGTCCCAATTCCAGTGCGACCATCATTTCACGTACGTGAAATGGAGTAATGTGGGTGGATGCTAAGTTGGGATAATCACTTTTTGTTGCTTTCATATTACTGTAGTTTTAATTTTATCTGCAGTAATAATCTAATGGATAAATAGCTTCAAAAAGATGATCTTGGTCAGAAGAGAGGCGTGATAATTATCATAGCAAAAAGCCTCTTTTTTGAGTAATTTCTAGAGATGGGAGTAACTACTTAAACTTGATTTAAAGCCTATGCCTGCTAACTATTTTAGCAGGCATAGGCTTTAAAAATTTAATAAAGGGGCTTAAGCGAATAGCCGGCCTCTTTTAGGAGTCGAATAACGCCAAATTCTCCACCAAGGTGACCCGCACCCACAGCAAAGAAAGTGACTTTTTCTTGCATCATTTCTTCCATGATTGGGATCCATTTTTTGTTTCGGTTGACGAGCAGTAAATCCTCAAACCCGCCGATGCCACCTTCTCCATCCATCATAGTGACCATAGCATCAATATCTTGGTCTTTGTACATTTGTACCATTTCGTCCATCTGGTTACTGCCGGTAGTATCTGCCTCTGATTGAATGGATTCCACTAGCATTTGCGCCTGTACTTTATAGGGAATACTATCAAACATACTCATCTGAAATTCTGCTGTCTCAAGTCCCGAGATTGGTTTTTTACCTTTTTTAGCGATATCCATGATTTCAAATTCATAAGAAACCATTGCGCTTGAGCCATTATCCGTTCCTGGAGGTGCAAGCGTTTCTCCACCGCTCAGTGCGGAAAGAAACATGGGTTTGATGCGCTCTACAAACATCAATGGTAATCCGATTTTCTGGAAATGCTTACCTACCATTTCATATTCTTCATCCGTTAATAAATCGGATAAAGAAGTGTCCCCACGCATGAAAGCCTTCATCAATAAAGGCATCATAGCTCCCATATCATTCATTTTTTCTAAATCAATTTCAAAGGCAAATTGATCTGCTTGGTCCATCGCTGCTTTGGTAGGATCCGTAAAGAAAAAATCTTTTTTATCGATCATATGGATGGTCCCATAAACGTAGGACGGTGCACTTAAGCCATTGCCCGTGACTTCCCACAGGAGTGATTTTTCTAAGGTGGCAGCCTCTTGTGCGTAAACGTTCAAAGTGAAGCTTATCGCCAAAAGGAATAATAGCCCGATTTTTTTCATTTATCTTAATTTTAGTGGATTAGAGCCGAAAATTTACATCCTGTAAAAATTTAGTAGGTCTGCAAATGTGTGCTAAAAATAAGCAAAACGCTCCTAACTGCTAAAGGAATACATCCCTGAGGCTAAAAGTTTAATGAATAAGGCTATTTTAGAAATAATTAAGTATTAGAAGTATCATTTTGGTAGAAGCGGCCAGGAGGCCGCTATGCTTGGAAGCTGGCAACTACAAGTTGCCGCTAGCATATTTTTGTTGTGCTAATACATGCTAGCGTCGACTTGTAGTCTACAGCGGTTACCCAACCCTAATGTGTCTGATCAAAATCCTCCACTACTTTTAGCAACAAATGGATGTCTTCAAAAAATTCGCGCACCAATTCAAAGCTGGTATTAGACTTGAAAATGAAAGGCTCTAGGATGTCTTTAGGCTCACTGATGCCTACGTAAATTTCCTCATCCATGAAGGACATGAAGATCTCTTTACCGGTTTCCCTCCGATACTCTACGATTGCATCCTGCATAGGTCTGGACAAAATACTTATGACGTGGGTATCTGGCAGAGCATAAGTCATGAAAATAGACCGAAATTCTTCATTAAGTACTTCATGGTCTACATTATAGCCGCCCTGGAAGGTGAAATTTCGGATCGTTTTACTGAGGTACTGTTTGGATTCCCGAGGCCATACTAAGATACGACCCTCCGTCTCTTCTGTAAATGTGGCATGTAGAAAGACGCCTTTAAAGATATGGTTGGTACGGTTGCGAACTTTTGAAGTCTCTCTGACATTGAGTTCGCAAAGTCGGAAACCCATCTCTCCAACCATACCCTCCATGAAATCTTCGGTTTCATAAATATCTGCACTGGAAATAAAGAGTTGGCTCTCATAAAACTCATCCATGTCTATTCCGCCTTTAGGATCATAGCTGAGTTTATTGATGTTGGGTAAAGTTTCCATGAACTCTAGAATCAACTGCATGACCTGAGGCTTAAACGTTAGCACAAAGCGTCGGATGCGATAGCCTAAGTAAACAACAAATAAAGTAGTAGGTATGGTTAAGACCAAGGTGACGATCCAAATATTCAGGAAAAGTTCAAAGATCAAAATACCAATAAGTAGTACAGCAGCGACGGCCAATAAACCCAACAGTCGTTTGCGCAAGCGCTCCAAACGCCGAAGCTCAGGATAGATCGTATGGTTATAGAAGATGCGAAATTGGGCAACTGCTCCTAGTGGCATGTTTTTTTATTTACATTTTTGTGGTTTCAACCAACCTTAAAGATAAAACAGGTGACTTAAAAGTAGGGTAAAGTACCTTTAATTTTTATTTCCAGGCAATGAAGCTTTACTCATTGCCTAAAAAAGCTTAATTTTGTGGCCTTATGGGAAAAATTGCATATCAAACTATATTAGCTGCTTGTTTGTTGGCTTTAGTAAGCTTCGGTTGCCGTAGTGAATATGAAAAGGTAAGAACAAGTGGGGATCCTGAACTGATCTTAAAAAAGGCAATGGCCTATTACGATGCGGAGGAGTATCAGCGCTCACAATCTTTGTTTGAGTTGGTAGCAGCTACGTATCGTGGACGTAAAGAAGCAGAAGAGATTGCGTATAAAAATGCTTATTGTTATTACTACCTCAGAGATTTTTTGCTGAGTTCGTATTATTTTAAGCAGTTTGTACAAACTTATGGGACCAGTCCTAAAAGAGAAGAAGCAGAGTTCATGTCGGCCTATTCTAATTATCGGCTTTCGCCCAAGTTTCGTTTAGACCAAACTTCAACCTATACGGCTATTCAGGAATTACAATTTTTTATCAATGCCCATCCTAATAGTGAACGGGTGTCTCAGTGTAATGAGTTAATTGATGAATTGCGCGCTAAATTGGAAACTAAAGCGTTTGATGAAGGACAGCTGTATTTTGACAGACGTTTGTACACCGCTTCTATTCAAGTTTATGAAAACTTGCTAAAAGATTTTCCAGAAACTAAACAGACAGATAAAGTACGTTCAATGATCGTTAAATCTGAATATTTATTAGCGGAGAACAGTATTTTGCAAAAGCAAGAAGAACGCTACAAAGTTGCCATAGAAACGGCCGATGAATTCATTGCGCGTTTTACGGACAGTGAATACTTAGATGAAATAAAAGATATCAAAGCAGATTCTGAGAAAAAAATAAAACAATTACAATAAGATGTCAGATATAAAAACAAAAGTACAAGGTCTTGATGCGAATGTTCAAGCTAGAGACATGCAAGGTTTAGCTGCACGTACCGGTAATGTATACGAGTCTATTGCGATTATCGCAAAACGCTCTAGACAATTATCTATTGAGCTGAAAAAAGAATTGCACCAAAAGTTAGAGGAGTTTGCTTCAACCAGTGATACAATTGAAGAAATTTCAGAAAACAAAGAGCAAATCGAGATTTCTAAATTCTACGAGCGCCTTCCTAATCCAGCAATCATTGCTACGGAAGAGTTTTTGGAAGATGAGCTGTATTATCGATTTAATGAAAAAGGAAATAAGGACGTTTAATTTGGTCCATTTTACTACTTCTTTTTCTTAGCAACACGCCTTAATTCTTGTAATTAAAGGCGTGTTGCTATTCTATAAGGTGACAAATAAATAGTTGTTTTTTGTTATCTCTAAATACCAGGATGCTATGTCTGGAACACTCAAAGGTAAAAAAATACTATTAGGTATTACAGGAAGCATTGCAGCCTACAAAGCCGCATTCTTAACTCGGCTACTTATCAAAGCAGGTGCAGAAGTGCGCGTTTTAATGACTCCAGCAGCTACTCAATTTATTAGTCCACTGACACTTTCTACTTTATCTAAGCAAGCTGTGTTTACGGAAGTAGTAGGGGCCGAAGGTTGGAATAACCACGTAGAATTAGGGCTATGGGCGGATGCTATGTTAGTAGCGCCCTTGACCGCCAGCACGCTAGCGAAAATGGCCATTGGTTTGTGTGATAATATGATCGTAGCGGCCTATTTATCTGCACGCTGCCCAGTATTTTTTGCGCCGGCTATGGACGTAGACATGTGGCACCATCCAGCCACTCAAGAAAATATTCGAAAATTGCAGGCTTACGGAAATCATTTGATCCCAGTGGGGGA
>CAXIDD010000328.1:0-6169 GCA_964021975.1 uncultured Saprospirales bacterium
AATAAACCTTATTTTTTCGTCATTTTCAGGCAGCCAAAATCATTTTTTTCAATTGTAATTTGCCATTCTGAATATGGCTCTTTACTTTTTTGATGTCATATTTTACTTGTTCAGCAATTTCTGCATAAGATAATTTCTGAAAATAAAATAACTCGATGCATACCCGCTGTTGGACTTTTAGCCTATTGATGGCTTGGCCTAAAGCATGGATGGGAAGTTGTTTTGGGGTTTCTTCTTCATCGCAAAGGCAATCACTGAGTGCATCAACTGGCTGGAAATAAGTTTTATTACGGAAACGTTTGAAACAGAAGTTCCGAGTAACACAGTAGATCCAAGACTTAAAAGTCTTGACTTGATTGGTTTTTAGTTTATCCGCGAGCAGTTCAAAGATATCCATGAGTGCATCTTCGCTGCTGGCCTCTTCTTTTAAGTATTTTAAGCACAAGTTTTTAATATCACTGGCATAGCGTTTGAAGAGAATGCCAAGGACTTCTAGGTCATGGGATTTTTGATAAGTTTGAATCAGAGCTTCATCAGATTGATTTTCTAATAAAGAGACGGTCTTCATGTTGGTAGGTATTAATTGATGTGTGATTAATACTTACAAGGTGACCTAAATTTTAGCAGAAAGAAATATGGATTAAAGCGTTGGGGAATATGACTGGATAACTAGCAGGAAATCTGTTTATTTGGGTGGGCCGTTAATTATCCAGCTATAGTGTAAAGTATCCAGAGTTATATTAAACTATATTCAAATAGTATCCAAACAAGTTCTTAATCTTCTTCGTCAGCTAGACCAACCCAATGGAGAAATTTTACCTTTTTGGATCTAGCGACACTTAGACTTTTTTGGTCTTCCATTAGTACATAGCCGCCATCTCCACGGATATACTTATTAAGGAAACTACGGTTAATGATATGTGAGGCGTGGATTCTAAAGAATAGCTTTTCAGGCAAAGCTTGTTGAAGCATTTTTAAGGACCTAGTAACTAAAGCCGTTTTTTGTTGATGCATATGTATATAGGTATAATTCCCTTCAGCGATACAATACATAATGTCTTTTATTGGGACAAAATCAAAGCCCGCTTTAGTAGGTAAACCAATCTTTTGTTCCGGATCGTCCTGTTTGAGGTTGCCCAGGAGTTGCATTAAATTTTCATTAGAAACAGACTTTTTACGTTTCTCTTGCACGCGATTGATCGCTTCAATTAACTGATCTTTGTCTACTGGTTTTTGTAAATAATGAATGGCACTAATATTAAAAGCATCAATAGCATATTCATTATGTGCAGTGATGAAGATAACTTCAAATTGGATATCTCCCAATACTTCTAAGAGTTCAAAACCAGACATACCCGGCATCATGATATCTAGAAAAACCAAATCGGGTTGGTATTTATTAATGGCTTTCAATCCTTCTAAAGGACTATGGCATATTTGAATAAGCTCTACTGCTTGGTGCGCATATTCCGCCAAATCATTCGTGAGGGCTTTGGTCGCAGCCGGCTCGTCGTCAATTATTATAGCTTTTAACATTTCTTGCTTTTGTACTAGCCAAGATAACACTTACTATTTTAAAAAAAACTCAAAATGGATAAGTTGTTCCGTTTGCAGGATGGTCTGCGATCTATTTGGATACTTGGTATAATAAAGCTTTAAATCCCAGTATAGTAAGGCTTCTTAAGATTCTTTTAACAAAGAAAAAATATGGAATGTCTGGGAAAACTGATCATTAGGTCGAAAGCAAAATTATTCAACCAAAAATAAATAACCATGAAAATGTTCCAATCTATTTTAACGACTTGTATGTTC
Organism: uncultured Saprospirales bacterium; assembly: GCA_964021975.1. Classification (GTDB taxonomy): domain Bacteria; phylum Bacteroidota; class Bacteroidia; order Chitinophagales; family Saprospiraceae; genus DATFKA01. The sequence continues at coordinate 1,813 of CAXIDD010000328.1, forward strand.
TTAATGACTTTCCTTTTAGTGACTCCTACTGCCCAGGCTGAGTGTTTGGTTGGCTGTCAGAAAACAATTAAAACCAGATCTGGTACCGTATACGGTGGCGGACCAGCCAAAACAACTTTTAAAGCAACCGGTAATACCGTAAAGATCTCCGTAACTAAAAAAGGTGGCCGTGCTCAAACGATTGTAAATATCTACGTTAATGGCCGGATGCAAACAGGTAAAAGCTTGACCTTCCAAAATGGTAACTACGCAAATCAGACTAAAACGACTACCATTTCAGGTGTTCGTAATAAGGACATTCGAGTAGATATCGTGAATCAATCTGTTGGAAATAAGTTTGAATATTCCATGAAAGCGACTACTGAAACCAATGATTTAGGATCTGCACAAGGGAATCTTGCCGGTCAAGGTAAAAAGACCACAACACTTTCAACTAGTTGTGATAATAATGCTCGGATTATCATTAGAAGAACTGGTGGAAAGGCCAAAGCTATTGTGAAAGTAATGACGACGAGTGGTCAATCTCTAAACGGAGGTGGAGTAGTGATAGATAAAAACCAAACCTCTAAAGTTATCAATATCCCTAATGCTAGAAATCGCCGCCTAAAGGTAGAAGTCAAAAATGTATCGGTTGGTAATTTCTTTAAGTTTACCATGAGTGCCTCTAGTAACTAGGTGCCTTAAAATACCTAAACTAATTCATACAAATATTTTTGGGTATCTGCATTGCAGGTACCCATTTTGTGTATTAAACGGTGGCTCCTTAAATTCCTGTTTTAAGCCTTGGTGAATTGACCTGGCTTAACTATTTTGGCTGAATAGTAGGCAAGAATATTACAGGTTTATGGGGTGATCTTTTGTGGTTTTCTGTTTCGAAATACCAGTTTATGGTAGGCGGCCACTTTGTCTCCCCTCCTGGTGGTCAGATCGAATACACAATATTCACATCCTGGACCGCAATGATCCAATTACAGATGGGATTGAAGATTTTATCGTGACTTCAGAGCAATACGGTATGCACCTTGATCCGATTGTCAAAGTTTGGTCTTCCACTAAATTAAATGGTGATCATCATACCTGTAATTCGGAAGAAGCAATATGGAAAAGGACGGATATTTTAAGCTTCCTTAGAAGGCCAACTAGAGCATCGCTAAGTACCACACATTAAAAGAGGCATTCGTTGGGCTTACGGTAGTAAATACTAAATGATGGAAGATTGCTTAAAATTAAAAATGCCTGCTTCGGGAGAAGCAAGCATTTTTAATTAGACTATTTGGGCTAGATTATTGACAGTCTACTTTTCGGGCTTTGATCCCACAATTATCACCTCCACTCTTGCACACACAGCGCAATTCTTTTCGAGGTTGTATTTTCCGATCACCATTGGCATCTCTCCATAAAAGGGCACAATCGCCACAAGATTTAGTACGAGCACAGTATAATTCGTAGCAATTACCACCTCTCTTTAAAGTAATCGGGCCTTTTAGTTCTTTGACCTTATTGGGTAAGGTGATTTTTTTGCCAGCGATAGACATAGAAGTACTTTTCTTGATAACTGACCGTGGACTTTGCAAAGTATAGACTGCTTTCAAATCTAGGATTTTTGGCGTCAAAAAGTTTCCAGGAGCTTTAAACCAAGGGAGGCTGTCGATGATTTGTGCCTGGGCATTACTACTAAAAATAAAGCTAAAAATGGCGGCGAAGAAAAAGATTTTTAAAGTTTTCATGGTTGTGTATTTTTTATTAAATGATTGAATTAACGTTTTTACATCCAAGAGACTATTGGCTAGATTCTTTTTCCCGATTTATTTTTATTTTTTTTGATAAAAAAGCCAAATCCCTTGATAATAATTTGATTATCAAGGGATTTGGCTGCGGATAAATTATTTTATTTTATTTGCATTCCACTTTTCGGCCTCTCAGGCCACAATTATCACCACTTTTTGGACAGACACAACGAAGTTCTTTTCGAGGTTGTATTTTTCGATCTTTATTCAAGTCTTTCCAGAACATTTGGCAGTTGTTACAATCTTTGTTCCGATCACAGCCTATTTGGTAGCAATTCTCACCTCTTTTAATTGTAATAGGTCCTTTTAAAAGTTTAACACCAGAAGGAATTTTGATTTTCTTACCAGTAATCGCTATTGAGGTACTTTTTAAAACAGCTTGTCTAGGTTGAGCTAGACTATAGCCTGCGTTCCAATCTAATATTTTAGGAGTCAAAACTTTACTTGGCGCTTTAAACCACGGAAAACTATCAATTATTTGGGCTTGGCCCGTGGCTAGAACAAAAAGAAAGATAAAGCTAAAAGCACTGACAAATTTTAGATTTCTCATTTTTTGGATGTGTTTATTGAAGAATAATTATTCTATAATGAAGAGCCTAAGAGATGAAAAATCCATATTTTAAACGAAAAAAAGTATCAACTTTGTACCTTACCTGTCTAATTTCATTTCAGCTCTAAAATTAAGATCAATGAGAAACCAGCTAAGTTGGAGTATAACCATCCTGATAATCACCCTAGTTTTTGCTTGTCAAAGCAACCAATCAGAATCTGAAAATCCAAAAACGGAAGAAAATGAAGCGGCAATTAATGCGCCAACCATAGATGCTAAATTTTATTGTAGAGACTTGACTACTAATGATGATATGCCCCGATCAGAAGTATCCCTGTATCTGAATAAGGCGCGTTATGTAATTGATACGATTCAGACCTGTGATCTTTTTGAGCCGGCTGATTACGCAAACTATGAGATCCCTGCAGAAGCGATCAGTGCCTGCGGAGGTTGGTGGGCTGGCGCAGGAGATTATTTATATGCCATAGTGGAGGAGGATGTATGTATAGTGATGCAAGGTTGGCAAGATGAGCAGCAGGAAGACGATGGTTTTCATTATGAAAGAGCCCGTAGCTTTAAAGTTATTGCTGGCAGGTAATTTTTTTCCAATTACTTACTTCATTAGAATCGAATTGAATGAATCAGCATAAAGATCAGGTACCTTATTGGGTAGCACTTACACCAATTATTGGCTTCATTTCCTTATTGGTTTATGGTTTGTTTTTACATCCGAGAATATTTGGAGGTGGAATGTTAGCATTGGAGACCATTTTATTGATCTTACTAACGTTTACTTCATTTTTTTTAATCTGGAGGGGTTATAGCTGGGAGCAACTACAGGTATCTTTTGTGAAAAAAGTAGGAGAGGCCGTCCCCGTCATGCTGATCTTATTGTGCATTGGCGTATTGATCGGTAGTTGGATCGTTTCGGGCACCATACCCATGCTAATATATTATGGCATCCAACTGGTCCATCCAGCTTATATCTACATCTTTGGGTTTGCTATCTGTATTTTATTTTCTTTGTTGACCGGAACTTCCTGGGGATCTGCTGGTACGATTGGTATCGTAGTAATTGGTATGGCCCAACTATACGAGGCCAATCTTGCGATTGCAGCCGCCGCTGTAGTGGGCGGTTCTTTTTTTGGAGATAAATTATCACCTTTGTCTGATACCACAAATGTAGCCGCTCTAGCTACAGGAGTCAGTGTTTACGATCACATCCGATCGATGATTTATACAACTGGACCAGCGGCACTAATAGCGGCAGGTGCTTATACCTTTCTATCACTTCGGCGCGACTTAGGTACTCAGGAAGATGCGGGTGTAATGCTGCTCCAAATCGAAGAAGCGGCTAATGCTTTAAGCCAATTATTTACTTTTAATATTCTACTATTACTACCGGTAGCACTAATTATCTGGGCGACAGTGACCCGTAAACCCATCATTTTAAGTTTACTAGGCTCGTCTGTTTTTGCGATGCTATTGGCCTTGGTTTTTCAGAATTTCAGTGTGGAAACGGTTTTTGCTAGTTTGAGTACCGGGTTTTCAACTGAGTTGGCAACAGGTGCTCCTGTAGAAGACAACAGTGGCGTAACCAATATTTTAAACCGAGGCGGTTTATACAACCTTAAGGAAGGTGCTATAATCTGTTTTTTGGTCTTTACCTTTATTGGACTTTTAGATGTAGTAGATGGTATTAACCGAGTCATACAGCCACTTTTAAAAGGGATTAAACGAATCTCTGGACTGGTAGCTTCTTCGCTGACTTCAACCCTGATCACTAATCTGTTAGTGTCTAATCAATATGCTACTAGCTTTATAATTGGGACGGCTTTTAATAAAAAATTCGATGCGCTCGACGTAGATCGAAAAGTACTCAGTCGATCAATCGAAGATGCTGGGACGATGATGGAAAATATGGCCCCTTGGACCCCTTCTGGTGTATTTATGGCCAGTGCTTTGGGTGTTTCAGCTCTAGAATATGCACCTTGGCAATTCCTGAGTATAGCCAATATTC
>CAXIDD010000329.1:0-6164 GCA_964021975.1 uncultured Saprospirales bacterium
GGAAGAAGTTACGTGCCGACCAAAAAGAAATTTTGAAAATATACAGTTCCTTACAACTCATGGAAGCCAGTCAGCTATTAAACTCGGATAATGAGTTGGTCCTGAGAGAACAATTGGATAGCCTCTTAGGTAGTATCTATGAAGGATTGGCCAAAACCTCCAATAATATCACTTCGACTTTCTTTAGTCACAGTTCTTATGAGGCACAAAAGTCCGTTTTTCTTTTTGAATCAGATGTTTAAAACCCTTTTATGCGTTATAAAGTAAGTCATTTGACTAGCTATAAATATGAACAATTAGGCAATCTTTCTTATAATGAGACTTGGTTGACGCCGCGTGATTTACCTTATCAAAAGGTAGAATCAACGCAGCTTAAGATCAATCCAGAACCAGCGATTAAAGAAGAACGGCGAGATTTTTTTCAAAATATCGTCCACTATTTTAATATCCACCAAGAACATAAGGAATTTACCGTTGAAGCAGTTAGTATTATCGATCGGCAAGTGCCTGAATACACCGAACATCAGGAAGTAGGAGTGAGTTGGGAAGCTTGGCTAAAGGCCTATCAGCAATTCCAGCCCGAATACATTGAAATGAGACAGTTTTCTATGGCCTCTCCCTTAGTACCTGTTTTTGAGGAACTAAAAGATTATGCCTTGATATCTTTTACACCAGAAAGAGATATCCTGGCAGCGGTCACTGAATTGAGTACACGGATTTATCATGATTTTGAATACAACCCAGGCTTTACGACCATCGCCACGCCTTTGAGAAAAGTCATGGAGGCCAAGAAAGGCGTTTGCCAGGATTTTGCCCATATTGCCATTGGTTGTCTCCGATCTTTAGGGTTTCCGGCCAGGTATATTTCTGGTTATATTGAAACCCTGCCACCCGAAGGTTCCGATGCTTTGGTGGGGTCTGCTGCTTCCCACGCCTGGTTTTCCGCTTTTATTCCAACTTTAGGCTGGGTAGATTTTGATCCTACCAATAATCAAATTGCTAAGGACCAACACCTAACGGTTGCCTGGGGAAGGGACTATACCGATGTGCCACCCATTAAAGGAGTGATTTTCAATTCAGGATCACATGATTTGTCGGTAAAAGTGGATGTGGTCCGAATAAATGATGGAAATAGATGACTTGTGCCATTTTTTATATCTAAGTCAAGAATAAAAAAATGGAGCTAACTTAAAGTTAATTTTTTTCCTAAAAATTCCTATTTTAAACAAACTCTGAATCCAAAAATTTAGTAGAATAATGCAAAGCCAACAACAGGGTACTTTTTTTGATATTTACAAACCGTCCGAACAATTTTATGATGAAGTCTTTTCAATGGACGGTACCGTAAAACCTGGCTATCAACATATCTTTAATCATTTTAAATCTTTAGGTCGAGAAGCTTTTCTCAAGCTGTTTGAAGAAGCCAAAACTTCTTTTTTTAATCAAGGCATTACCTTTGCCGTTTACAGTGATACAGAAAACGGTACCGAAAAGATATTCCCTTTTGATTTATTCCCCCGGATTATTGATGCCAAAGAATGGGACCACATCGAGCGGGGCGTTATCCAACGTACCCAGGCAATCAATCAATTCATTTACGATATTTACCACGATCAGAAAATCTTAAAGGACAAGGTGGTGCCAGAAGCCTTGATTAAGTCCTCGAAGAACTTCCAGAAAACCATGATGGGCTTTGAGCCGCCAGGAAAAATATACTGCCACATTTCGGGTACGGATATTATCCGCCACAGTGATGGTGAATATTACGTTCTTGAAGACAACCTGCGTTGTCCCTCTGGAGTGAGTTATGTGATCAATAATCGGATTGCCCTCAAACGCGGTCTGGTCGGTGTTTTTAATAAAAATAAAATTCACTCGGTTTCAGATTATCCAGAGCAATTGCTGGAAACGCTGCAAAGTGTCAAACCAATGAATGTAGATGAGCCTACTTGTGTGGTCTTTACACCAGGCTCTTTTAATTCGGCCTACTTTGAGCACGCATTCCTTGCACAACGTATGGGAATCGAATTGGTAGAAGGACAAGATTTGAAGGTTGACAATGATTTTGTTTACATGAAAACGATTAGAGGACCCGTGAAAGTCGATGTAATCTACCGTCGGGTAGACGATGACTTTATTGACCCGGAAGTCTTTAGAAAAGATTCATTACTCGGTGTACCTGGGATCATGCGGGCCTACCAAAAAGGTAATGTCACCTTAGCCAATGCTCCAGGAACGGGCTTTGCGGATGATAAGGCGGTTTATACTTATCTCCCAGAAATTATTAAATATTATTTGGATGAAGAGCCCATCCTCAATAATGTCCGGACCTACCACTGTGAGAAAGAAGATGACTATAAATACGTCATGGATAATGTAGACAAATTGGTCGTCAAACCCGTTGATGAAGCGGGCGGATATGGCATTACCATCGGTAATCAACTCACTAAAGAAGAGGTCAAAGCCGTGCAAAAGCGAATCACAGAAGATCGCCGCAAATACATTGCACAGCCGATCATGTCCCTTTCTGTCCACGCTACGTACATCGAAGACAGCAACGTCTTTGAACCTCGTCACGTAGACTTAAGAACCTACACTTTATTCGGTGACGATAAGTGCCACGTTCTAAAGGGCGGTTTGTCTAGGGTGGCTTTGAAAAAAGGTAACTTGATTGTCAACTCCTCACAGGGTGGTGGCTCTAAAGATACCTGGGTGCTGCGCTCGTAAAAGAGGACAGAAAAGTTGGTTCATTCAATTTCAATTATTTAAAAATTTAAAAACGCAATCCATGCTTTCACGCGTTGCGAATAGTTTATACTGGGCAGGTCGATACGTCGAACGGTGCGACCATACCTCAAGCTTTATCAATATTCATTACTTTGCTTCTCTGGACACGCCAAATAAAATGGCTCAAGAGGATGAGTTCGTCCTTGAATCCTTGCTTTTTATTGCGGGAGATGATTACCAAGGAAAGCTAACCGAAGAAGAAGTCCTTCATCACATTGGTTTTGATCGAAAAAACCCGATGTCGATTATCAACACCGCTACCCAAGCACGGATCAATGCGCACGGCACGCGGCACCTGATTTCGACAGAATGTTGGGAGGCTTTCAATAAGTTCTATCATCTGGTAAATAGCTATGATCCTAAAGTTTTCATTACCACAGGATTGTATGATTTGACCACCAAACTCAACGGTGCTTGTTCGATTATCCGAGAAAAGATCATCCGCACCTTAATGCACGATGAAGTATGGGCTTTATTGATGATAGGCATTCATCTGGAGCGCGCCTTCCAAATTATTCGATTATTGAATACCAAGCTATATGATGTTGGAAAAATTCAGGCTCAAAACCCAGGCTTGAATGACCTTACTTATGAGTGGGCTACCTTGCTGCGTTGTGCAGAGGTCTATGATATGAGTAAAAAGTACTACCGTAAAATACCCAACCAAAGTCAAGCCATTGAATTTTTAATCTTAAACACTAAGAATCCTAAATCGCTCATAAGTAATATTGAAAAACTACATTCTTATATACAGCGATTGAGTGATAAGAGCACCTTGGTTCCAGGTAGCATCGAGTTTATCATTGGAAAATTCCACTCTTATTTGACTTACCTAACCATCGAAGAAATAGAAAACGATACCACCGCTTTTGTGCTCAATGCCTTTGAAGAACTCAACAAGATAGGAGCTGCTTTCGAAAAGGATTACCTATTCTTGGAAACAGTGGAGCCGACTGTGGATGAGAGTGTTAGTCAGTAGATATTAAAAAGCCACCTGCTAGATGAAAGCAGGTGGCTTTTTTAGAAACGACATTGACCAAAAGAACCAAAACTCAAAGCTTCGGCCGATTTCTTCACGTTCCAGGACCGGCCAAAAGTCGTAAAAAAGTTGGCCTTGTTTGAGCTCGCAGAATTGTGGGGTACTCCCGTTTGATCTCTTACTTTGGTAGGGTAGGACGGTTTGCTTGTTAAGGACAAAAAAGAAGACCTGCCTATTGGCAAAGCAACAAGCAGGTCTTTTGAAGTTTATTTATTTAAGTTCTTGGGAGATTGGGGCTTACAAGGGTTTCAATTTACGAATTCAAATCTTTACGTACATTTTCAATGGTCTTATTGACATTGGTTTTGAATTCAGCCCAACCAGCTTCGATATTTTGACCCAGTTTTTCTAAGTTACTGTTCAAGTCTTTTCTTTGGTCTTTCAAATTGTCAATTTGTTCTTGAATTTCTGATTTAGCATCGTCACTGGCTTCACTTAAGTCACTTTCTAGACCTTCCATTCTTTGGTCTATATCATCGATTAAATCTTCGATGTCCTTTTGCAGCTCCTCAGATTCTGTACGGAAAACGTCACCGATAGACTCGCCCGCTTCTTCCATTTTATCTACTGCTTTTTCAGTGTCACTGCGTTGATCACATCCAAAAAAGGTTAAGGCACTAATACTTAAGATCAAAGAAAATTTTAATAATGAGAATTTCATAATTTTTGTGTTTGGTTTAAAAGTTGATTAATTGGTTTCTGTAAGTAATACAGATGAGTATTGCATTTGTGCGATGTAGATTCAAAATTTTTAACAGAATTGCTTCACAAAACCCAAATTGTGCTTTACAGAAGGTAGGCACAAAATATAGGTAGCTACAAAGGGAATGTGATTAAATAACCGTGCCGTCGGGCCGTCAGGTACGGAATATGGTGCTATAGCAGGGCTTATATGTCGTACCTGACGGCACGAACACCCAAGCATTATTTTTATTTCTACCCATATCGCGTACCTGCCGGTACGCTTTAATAATTTAGAATCCAAATAATTCTAGAAGCTATTTAAAATTTTACCTGTATTTTAGAGGTTGATTAGATGGTATCTAATATTGAATTTGGAGAGAAGCATCAAAATAAAAGTCCTAAAAACCAGAAATCGTTTTGGAATGAAAGATGAGTTCAAGCAAAATCAAAAGCGGGCGGGGGGCTGGCATTGTTTGAGCGGAGGAGCCTGCCTGCCGAAGCCTCGGCGCAGGCAGGTTTGCCAGATCGAGCTTTTTTTGGTTCGTTTTTGTAGCGATTAACAAAAAATGAACATGCTAGAGCGGCCTTGCAAGGAAAGAAAATTATGTGTTTGAATTGAAAGGCTGAATTATATTTAATGCTTTTGTCCAAATATTCCACAATTACCAAAAAAATAAAACAGATAAACTAAATGGCAGAAAAGACGTATTGGAAAGGATCACAAAAATACCTTTGTCCAGATGATTTGGCACAAGCATTTCACATGGCACGTACCCTCGGCATGCCACTGCTGATCGAAGGCGAACCAGGAACCGGAAAAACAGAACTACCGATACATTATGCCAAAGATTTGTGTATCCGGTGGGCTCCAAAAGTAATGTGGAGCAATTCGTAGCGCGTTTTGATCATGTCAAATACCTCAGAGATTCTCAGGTAGAAATTTTGAATGCCCAACGCGCAGAAAAGGGATTGGATACCAAGTTGTCTACCGGAGGCCGGAACCCCGAAAGCCTGGCGGATTACGTAGCTAAAGGGCCAGCGGCCAAAGCTTTTTCTGCACCAAACTCTGTATTGCTGATTGATGAAATTGACAAGGCACCACGGGAGTTTCCGAACGACTTGCTTTATGCTTTGAGTCACCGCAAGTTCATCATGCCAGAATCCGGAGAGGTCATTGAAATCTCAGAAGAGGACATGCCCGCCATCGTGATTACCTCGAACCGAGAGCAGGAATTACCAACCGCTTTTAAAGGACGTTGTATCTACCATTACATCCATTTTCCGGATAAGGAAATCATGGAGCAAATCATCGAGCGCCATCATCCGGATGTAGATGCGCAGGTGGTGGACGTGGCCTTGGACATCTTTTACCACCTTCGTAAATTAGGGCTGGAAAGAGCACCAACCACCCGTGAAATCCTCAATTGGTTGAAATACATCAAACCTTTGGCACCAGAAACCGCCCTGGAGAAGATTCAGCAATTAGAGGGCATCGGCGCACTGATTAAGACGCAGACGGATCTGGAAAAAGTACAGAAGAGTACGTTAATAATAGGGTAAAAAAGTTAAGCGGTACCGGACAAGATGTTGGTGAAAAGGAGACACCGCTTAGACAATCATTTATTAATGATATTAAAATGTTTGAAAAAAAAGC
>CAXIDD010000330.1:0-6102 GCA_964021975.1 uncultured Saprospirales bacterium
TTTTGACATTCCAGAGTGGAGGTACATCACTGCCAATAACGTAATCCGGTAAATCCAGAATCGGTTCACCAGTGTAAGTTAAAGTAATCGGATCTCGGTAGGCAACGCAGGCTTCTGCCAAATGAGCGGCTGCATTGACACCTGGATTATTGGTTTTGACATGTGGTGCTGAAGCGCTGAAATAACGATCAAAGTCTTGGAAAGCAGCCCATTCGGGCGATTTTTTGCCATATTTTAGCTTCATACCAAAACGCATACCTTTAGCTAATGGCTTTAAATTGTTTTGAAAATCTGAAAAACTATTGCCCAACCCAACTTGTACTTCCCCATTTAATTCTCCGGCATGACAAGTAAAACAATTACCATTGAGGACTTTGATACCATTGGCCGCTTCAAAAGCAGTCAATATATAAGGTGTGTTGGCATTAAGTCCACTACGTTGTAAGATGGTATCCTCAGATTTACTTAATCTTTTGGCTAATAAATCATAGGGGATGCCAGAGCCAATGTAGTCTCCATTAATGATGTAATCATAGCCCAACTTAGGATCACCTTGACCAATTTGAGGACTGGCAGGGATAACTTTGGTTTTCCAGTCTTGTTCCGAGGGAGGCGTAGGCAATTCCTTGTATACATTACAAGCAACCAAGATCAGCATCAACAGAAAGACAAACCACTTTTTCATTTTGGAGGGTAATTTTCGGGGGTTACTAAGCTTATTGATAAACAGCTTTAAAGACCTTCTTTTAACAGAAATCTTTGCAAAGAGTTTGTTAGAGGTAGGGTGAAATGCTCAGATAAAGGTCAAATTTTTCTTAACTACTGCTCCTGACCTGATGAAATGCATCAAGCATGCCTTTAATATCTTTAGTGCTCGCCAAGACGTGCTCAATACTAATTAACTCCGTAAAGAAGCGGTCTTCTTGGAAGTTTTGAGCGAAGTGATCATTAAAATAAAATTGAAACTCTTCGATTCCAGTACAGCGCAACAGTTGAAATAAATGGGTGCGTGGATCATAAATGATTACTTCATAGAGGCTTTGATTAGGACTAGGATGACAAAGCAAAAAGATGGGATAGTCAAAATAGGGGAGTCTCCAATACCCAAAAAGATTGGCTTCAAATAAAGGATAGTATTTTAATTCGGTTGGAATTCCATGTTCAGTAAAAGTCTTTTGGATACTTTTGAGTTGGCTTTCGATATGATGAACTGGAATCTGCTCCTGCTTTAGTTCCTTAAGGGGCAACCAGTCATTCCGGTGTATATTATAATAGTCTACAGCACCAATTCTAGCCTTGTAATCAAAGCGTGAATAGCCCGGTACAATATAGCCGGGATAATAGTATTTTAAACCGGCTTTAAGGCAAAATTCTATTTCCTTGAGCATGGTATAAATCCCAAGACTTTGACTTTTGTAATCAGGATGATAAATCCCTGTGATGCTGGCAATGCTCTCTTCCCCCAAGTCGAAATAGGAGATCGCAATCAACTGGTTTTTATCGTAAACACAAAACTCATAGGTGTCATAAATATTATAATGCTCTCCATCTTGGAGCGAATCCAATAAAGAAGGCGCCAGTAAGCCATCGAAATTGGCTTTATAAAGTTGGTATAAAGCTTCTCTTTTTTCATCTATCCTGGCTTTTCCGTAGGTCCAACGGTATTGCGCATCATTTTTGCGAAGTATTTTACGCAAGCTTTTTCGAAATTGATACGCTTCCAAATCCAGGCGAATCCAGAGCGCAGAATAAAAGGTGTTTTCAAAGCACAAAAAATGGGTAGTAAATATAGTTTGCCCCATCCGGTACCAGCCACGTGACAAGTACAAGTCTAATTCTTCCCCACTTAAATCTCTTGGATAATGCTTTATAGCAAACATCTAAAGTCCAGTGTTTTGTAAAATTTGTTTAAAGGACAAAACTAAATCATACTGCTAAAATCAATAGTTTCTTAAATAGTTTGCAATATAGCAGTCTTTACAGGAACATTCTACCGCCAATCGTACAAAGGTCCACTTTTTGTAAATAAACGGTCCACTTTCTCAGAAACTTTAGGGTCTGGTACTAGTTCAGGCGCATGGTGGGGTTTAATCCGGGCATCAATGACTAAGGCCCCTCGACAGCCCCAATGCTTGAATTCTGTAAAAGAATGGACACCATAAATATCGTGGGAAGGGTTGGCCCTTGTAAAGGTAGCCCAAACAAAATTATTGACATTCTGTGCTAAAAAAGCACTATTATCTCCAACAATCACCATTGGGATATTAGACCACTCAAACCGCTCCAGGTGCTTGGTTAGTCGATCCATATCTTTTCTAGCATCTTCACTTTTAAATGGATTACTTTGGATGGCCAATATTCCTGGTTGTACGAAATGAGCATCTGAGAAACCTTCAGGTAAATTAAAATTATCAGGTAATTCAGTAGCTAAGGTTCTCAGTTGATCTCCACAACAGGCAATGGTAACTTTAGAGCCCGAATTCCAGCCGTCACCGGAATAGTCTAGGGTATCTATGGTTGTTTTTGTTTGGAAATGTAAATCCCTGGTCCAGTCTACACGCTCCAGTACATGCCTAAAAAAATTAGGAATGTCACGGGTACTTAGCTGTGGGTCATCATCTTTGGCAGCAATAAAAAGAAACTTAGCCAAAGAAGTTTGACCTGAACCTAAAATTCGGTTAGCTTGAGTCAATATCTCTTCTGGTTTGCGTTCTCTAAAAGGCATATATCGTTCGCTACCAATCGCTAAAAGTAAAGGGTGCACACCTGCGGCGTCGACGGCATGGATTTCTTTCACTCCGGGGAATTCTTGTGGAGTTAAAAGCTTCACTAATTGATGGATTAAATAGCCGAAGCCAGAATCCTCTGCTGGCGGTCGGCCAACTACAGTAAAGTGCCAGATGGCATTTTTACGGTAATAAACTTGCTCTACATCCATCACGGGGAAATCGTGCTGTAAGCTGTAATAACCCAAGTGATCGCCAAAAGGTCCTTCTGGCATTTTATCCTGTTTGCGAATAACCCCCGTAATCACAAAATCCGCATCAGAAGAAAGTACAAATCCATTGCGTTTGGTATATCGAAAACGGCGGCCGCCCAATAAACCTGCAAAAGTCAACTCTGATAAATCTTCTGGTAAAGGCATAATAGCAGAAAATGCATGCGAAGGTGGACCTCCCACAAATATAGAAGCACGGAAATCTTTTGCTAACTTATTATAAGCAGTATGGTGGTTACCAATGCCTCGGTGGATTTGGTAGTGCAGACCAATTTCTTTGTTCAATTCATAATCATTGCCGTCTAGTTGTATGCGATACATACCCACATTAGACTTCATTATACTATTGTTGTCAGGAGGCATCGTAAATACCTGAGGCAAAGTGACAAAAGCTCCGCCATCCATCGGCCATGATTTGATCAAAGGTAATTGATCAATAGTGGTGGTGCCATAGGAGATCGGGGCCTTGGTCCAACTTCTTTTAGGTAGGGCCGACAGTGCTGTAAATGGAGCACTGAGATAGCGTGTGGGGTTTCTGAAGAAATTAGTAGGATCTGCCTTTAGCTCGATCACTTTTTGGACTTTCTTAATTGTTTTTCGAAAAAGGAAGTCCGTACGATCATTGGTACCATATATATTAGATACTGCAGGGAAAGGAGAATTTTTGACGTTTTCAAAAAGAATAGCGGGTCCTTGTTTGTCATAAATACGACGATGGATTTCCGCCATTTCTAAATTTGGATCAATTTCTTCCTTGATTCTTAGGAGGTGACCGTGTTTATCTAAATCTTGAACGCAATGGTACATGCTTGAGTAGCTCATCCGTTTGGCTGTATTTTTTTCTTTTAGTATTTTTCTTTTATCAAAACCTAAGTATCTCTATAAAGTTTTGAAATTCATAATAGATTACTTTATTTTCAATTTTTCCTAAAACATTTGAAATAGCAGTGGATTCTAGAGAAAATAACTTCTAAGACCCTTTTTTTTAAGGCCTATTTAGAAATACTCTGTTTAACCTTTTTCTTTTGTGAAAGTGAGGAAAGACTATCTTAGAGTAGGGGACTTTTATTATATTCGCGACAATATTAAATTTTAAGTTTTACATGCGCGTTTACCACGATCTTTTAGAACACATACTGGCCAATGGAAATCAGAAGGGAGACCGGACGGGTACAGGCACTTTAAGTGTTTTTGGGTATCAAATGCGGATTCCATTAGATCAAGGATTTCCATTACTCACCACTAAAAAGGTTCACTTTAAATCGATTTTACACGAATTACTTTGGTTTCTAAGTGGGGATACCAATATTCAATATTTGGTGCAAAATGGGGTGCGTATTTGGAATGAGTGGCCATTTCAATACTATTTGCAGTTAAATAACTTAGAATCTGCGTACCCTAAACATTCTGCCGAATGGAAAGTAAAAATGAAGGAGTTTGTTACCCGAATCAAGGAGGAGGATGCTTTTGCTCAGAAGTGGGGTAACCTTGGACCAGTTTATGGTTCTCAATGGCGCAACTTTGAAGGTGTAGATCAAATTAGTCAAGTCATTCAGGATATTAAAAATAAACCCAATTCCCGTAGATTGATCGTTTCTGCTTGGAATCCTAAGGATATCCCGGCAATGGCTGCCTCTGGTTTGCCACCTTGCCATACCATGTTTCAATTCTATGTACATGATGGCCGTTTATCCTGCCAGTTGTACCAACGAAGTGCCGACACGTTTCTTGGCGTACCATTTAACATTGCCTCATACGCATTGTTGACTAGGATGGTTGCCCAGGTCTGTGATCTACAAGCGGGCGAATTCATTCATACCTTCGGTGATGTGCATTTGTATAATAATCATATGGAGCAAGTAAAAACCCAATTGGGCCGAACCCCCAAAGCCTTGCCCAAATTGCACATTAATCCAGCGGTAAAATCGATTTTTGATTATAAATACGAAGATTTTAAATTAGAAGGATACGATCCAGACCCATCGATCCCAGCACCCGTGGCCGTCTAACGGCCACCCCGTACAGCCGCAATACTTTGCGGGGCAACGGTAAAGACGCAAGATTTTGCGTCTCTTTAAAAACTAAACCAGACCTAAACAGGTAGATAAAGAAAAGTAAATAGGCCATAAGGCCAGATTAAGTATTATAAAGGTGTCAAAAGTGGCAAAAAACTGGGATCTTATTTAGAAATGATCTAAATAATAATTCTTATGGTAGAAAAGGTATATAAACTAATTAAAGCCTTCCTATATTTGCGCTGACACAGAAATGACATAGTAGCTCTGAGCTATTACATAGATAAATTTAACGAAACATGAATATGAAGTCTCTTTTGAGTCGTCTCGCGTTGATCGCACTCTTTTTGTTACCCAACCTCACGGTTAGTGCTCAGGCGGAAGCTACTGCTCCCGCGGACCTGGATGCTGGTAAAGCGCTCTTCAGAAACTATTGTGCTACCTGCCACAACAAAAACATGGTTGCTGATCTTACGGGACCTGCATTGGGTGGTACACAAGAACGTTGGGCTGAATTCCCTGAAGAAGATTTGTATCGCTGGATTCGTGGCTCCGCAGCCATGATCGATGAAGGCCATCCTAGAGCTACCGAATTATGGGCAGCCTGGAAGCCAACAGTGATGAATAACTTCCCTCAGTTAACCGATCAGGAAATTTTTAATATTCTGGGTTATATTGATGGGGTTTATACAGGTGTATATCCTCCACCAGTTCCTGGTGCGGCGGTTGCCGGCGGTGCAACGGCTACGGAAACAGGTAGCAATGCCTATCTCTACTGGATCCTAGCATTTGTACTAGCAGCTTTAGCAATAATCCTTGCTCGGATCATTTCTAACATGAATTACATGTTGAAATTGAAAGAGGGAGATACCAACGCTAAGCGCAGATCATTGGTACAAGTCTTAACTAGTAAAGGGGTGATTGCTTTTGTAATCTTTGCTTTAGTGGTCTTAGGTGGTTATACCACAGTGAATAATGCCATTATGCTGGGACGTCAGCAAGGTTATGCTCCAGAGCAACCGATCAAATTCTCGCACGAGACGCACGCTGGTATCAATAAGATTGATTGTCAGTACTGTCACGATGGTG